>CAZVKP010000043.1:0-12991 GCA_964627635.1 uncultured Calditrichaceae bacterium
CAGACTGGCTGAAGAAAAACCAAAAATTATCAAGGAGCGAGAGCAGCAAAAAGCCCAACCGCCGAAAGAAAAAGTTGAACCGGAACACCCCGAAACCGAGATGCCGGCGGAAGAAAAAGAGGTTCAAAAACCGAAAAAGGAAGAGGGTGCAGATCGCAGAAAAAAGTTTCAACAGGCAATGAAAGAAAAGCAGATGACAAACTTTATTAATTATTCCTTGCCTGACAATATGAAATTGAGCCTGCTTACCGATCAATCGGTATTTATCAGTAATTCCATCGATGAAGTAAAAAGAACCGCTATAATGGGTGGTATATTGGCTGTTATCGTGTTATTCTTTTTCCTGAATAATTTTCGAACCACCATGATAGTTGCTTTATCGATTCCCATTTCAATTATAGCCACTTTCGCACCCATGCGGCTGTTTGATATTTCGCTTAATATCATGTCGCTTGGCGGGTTGGCATTGGGAATCGGTATGCTGGTAGACAACTCCATTGTGGTTACCGAAAGTATATTTCGTTGTCGGGAAGAGGGAGATAGTTTTGTGGATGCAGTAGTACGCGGCACCGGCGAAGTTGGAGCTGCCGTAACGGCATCTACATTGACTACCATTGCTGTGTTTTTTCCCATGGTATTCGTAAAGGGAATCGCAGGTCAGATATTTGGTGATTTGGCCCTCACAGTGGTATTCTCGCTATTGGCTTCGCTGGGCGTTGCGTTATTTTTTATTCCCATGTTAGCCTCTCGTCGCTTTGAATTACAAAAACTGTCACCATCCACTGATAATCCCCTACAATTTTTTAAACATTTTGAAAGCATTTCCCAATTTCTTTCAAAAATCAAAAGTGCAAGAGAATCCCTCGAAAAAGCATCTTCCTGGAAAAAGTTGTTTATGTTACTTGTCGGCCCCGTCTGGGTGGTCTATTTGGTATTTAAATACCTGATATTTTTTGTTTTGAACTTCTTAAGTAAGCTGTTCACATTATTACTGATCATTCTCGGTTTGGTGGTGAAAGCGGCTACCTGGTTTTTCCAAAAAATTGTTTCTGTGCCAGTAGGATATGCCATTAATATGTTCGATAACGGTTTCAAATACATCTACAATATTTATCCACAAATTTTAACCTGGGCTTTGTTTAACAGAAGCAAGGTAATTTTATTGTCCGGTATTCCTTTTCTATTTATCGTTTTTATTCTATTACCCAATTTGGGCCGGGAACTCATTCCGGAAGTACACCAAGGTGAATTTAATGTAGAAGTTACATATCCGGTGGGGACACCCGTTGAAAAAACAGTGGAAAGAACAGCCAATATTGAACAAATGTTGCTAACTGAACCGGAAATCCAGAAAATTGCTACGGTGGCGGGAGTGGATCTGACAAAAATTAATGAAAGGGAAGCCGGAGAACACACCGCAAAAATAACAGCGACTCTCAAGCCATCGGATAATACCATCCGCACCGAGGAACGGGTTGTAGAAAATGTGAGACAGGATCTCTCTCAATTCAGCGGAATAGATTATAAAATATCCAGACCGGTATTATTTAGCTTTAAGACTCCGGTAGAAGTTGAGATTAAAGGATATGACTTAAGCACGCTTTCATCACTTAGCCAACAAGCGGTTCGGGTGATGTCGGAAATTCCGGGTGTGTCTGATGTAAAATCTACCCTACAATCCGGGAATCCTGAAGTGCAAATTGTTTATGACCGTGCAAAACTTGCTTTTTACGGGCTTAATATTTTAGAAGTCGCAAATATTGTGAGAAATAAAGTTCGCGGTGATGTGGCATCTCAGTTCAAAGAAGAGGACCGCCGAATTGATATCCGGGTAAAAATAGATGAAAATGATAAATCAACCATTGATAAACTTAGAAGAATTAACATAAGCCCCAATTCAGACATTCCCATTACTCTGGAAAGTGTTGCAAACATTAATATTGAAGAAGGTCCCAGTGAAATTCGACGAATTAATCAGGAACGATCCGCACTGATAATGGCAAATATTGTGGGCAGAGATTTGTCCAGTGTAAGCCGGGATGTTTACGATGCTATGCAAACCATTGAGATGCCTGCTGATTTTACATTCGATATTACCGGTCAAAATAAAGAGATGGAAGTATCTCTGAACAGCCTAAGATTGGCGCTCATGTTAGCCATCTTTATGGTTTATATTGTGATGGCGTCTCAATTTGAATCGTTTCTGCACCCCTTTGTCATTCTGTTTACGGTTCCATTAGCATTAATTGGAGTTGTACTGTTTCTATTTATCCTCGATATTCCACTGAATATTATGGTCTTTTTGGGGCTTATTATGCTGGCCGGTATTGTGGTGAACAACGCAATTGTGTTGGTAGATTACATCAACCAATTGCGCCGTAAAGGGTTAGCCAAATTAGATGCCATAAAACAAGCCGGACAAGCACGTCTCAGGCCAATTTTAATGACCAGTGCAACGACCATTTTAGGATTGCTGCCCATGGCGCTGGGCATGGGGGACGGCGCGGAAATTCGCACACCAATGGCAATAACAGTGATTGCCGGATTGATAAGCGCTACACTATTGACACTCATTGTCATTCCAACGGTTTATGCCATTTTCGAAAAGGGAGATTAATCGTTCCATGAATAAATCATCTTTTTTACCCAATTTAGCCGTTAGGCGACCAGTAACCATTGTGGTCACATTTTTAGCGATTATTGTGGTGGGATTTATTGCTTTCTCCCAAATTCCCATAGAACTATTACCGAGCGGTTTTAGCCCGCCTTTCCTGGGTGTTTGGGTACCATATCGCAATGCCAATCCGCAAGAGATTGAAGAACAAATTGCACGCCCGGTGGAAGAGGAGGTACGAACAATTGCCGGTGTTAAAAAAGTTGAATCATATAGCCATGGCAATGGGTGTTGGGTAAGTCTTGAATTTAATCAGGGCACCGACATGGACCTTGCCTACGACCAATTGCGGGACCGTTTGGAACGAGCCCGAGCCATGCTTCCGGATGATCTGGAACGCTATCATCTTCGCAAATTCGGAAGGAACGATGAACCTGTTGTATTTTTGTCCATTTCCATTCCGGATAGATTAGAGGATCCCTATTATTTGGTGGAACACTATATTAAAAGACCGATTGAGCGAATTGATGGCGTGGCGAATATTGAAATTTGGGGTGCCTTCGAGAAGGTGATCCAAATATTGATGGATCAGGATAAAGTAAAGGCTTACAATATCAATCTTTTTGAAGTTATTACTAAGTTACGCCAGGATAACTTCGCAATTTCTTCGGGGTGGGTTTCCGAAGCCGGAAAAAAATACCTGGTTCGCTCGCTGGGACGGTTTCGCAGTTTGGAAGATATCGAGAGAATACCGGTTAATGGCAAAGGACTGAAAGTCGGAGATATTGCAGAGGTTCGATACGATGTTCCGGAACGCAATTGGCACCAACGGGTGAACCGTCAGCCTTCCATTAAATTGGGAATTTATAAAGAATCGCTGGCAAATACCGTGGAATTAAGCCACCAACTGAAAGAAATCCTTAATAATGAAATCAGTCAGTTGCCGCAATTGAAAGGGGCAGAAATCAACCTGTTATTTGTGCAGGGAGATCTGATAGAAGATTCCATCAATAATCTTATCGATACCGCACTCTGGGGTGGATTATTCGCCTTATTAGTCATCTTTTTCTTCCTGAGACGGGTGAGAATGACCTTAATTATGACCTTCGCCATTCCGGTATCCATTCTGATTTCATTGACCATTACCTATTTTATTGGGTGGACATTAAATACCATTACCATGATGGGCTTAATGGTAAGTGTGGGAATGGTGGTTGATAATGCCATTGTAGTTTTGGAAAATATTTATCGAAAACGAAATGAAGGGGTTTCCACCAAAGAAGCCTCCATTTTCGGGGCAAGTGAAGTTTCTCTGGCTGTAACAATGGCGACATTAACCACCATTGTGGTGTTTCTCCCCATGATTTTAATTAATGATCCTTCCGGCTTTTTTAGTTTTTATATGAAGAGAATTGGAGTACCCGTTATATTTGCTTTACTGGCATCGCTGTTCGTGGCATTGGTAATGATTCCATTAACCACTACCAAAGTTATATCTTCCAAAAAAGTTCAAGAGCTACCCATTGTTACCTGGAATAGAAATTTTTATAAAAGGGTTTTGAGTTATGTGCTCCGCCATCGTTTGGATGCGGTTTTTGTTATATTTTTTATCTTATTTATTACCTTCGGTGTTTTAATGCCCCGCGTGCCATCCTCGGATACCAATCACGGTGGAATCAGCGATTTTCGTTTAATGTTCGATTTACCCCCAAATAACACGGTGGAAGAAACCGGTTCGTTTTTCAAAGAAGTTGAAGATACCATTTTCGCTCATGCCTCGGAATACAACATTCGAGCAGTGGATGTGGGATATCGAAAAACATTTGGTCGGATTCGGGTGTTTTTAAATCCCTCTCAAAGAGAGCAGTGGTATCACACCATTTATTATCAGATTAGAGATTGGCTGCAAATATCTGCAAAAGAAAAAATGGATAGTGATGCGATCATGGCAGATTTAAAGCCTCGATTACCGTTAAAACCGGGAATTCGTTTTCGTACTTCCTGGCGGGGCTCATCACAAGGGGAAGAGGGAACCGTCACAATTCAACTTTACGGAGATGATACCGGAAAATTGGAAGAATTGGCTGAAGAAGTAGAACGCCGCATGAGATTACTTCCCGATGTAATCAATGTAGAAACAGACCGTGAATTGGGCGGAGACGAAATAAAAGTGCAAATGAACCGCAATATCGCCCAAAGAAATGGCATTAATCCCAATGAAGTTGCTTATACCATTATGTATGCGGTAAGAGGCATAACACTGCCTCGCTTTCATGCCCGGGATAAAGAAATAGAAATGCGCATTCAGTTAAAAGAGGAAGACCGGGAGAATTTGGAGCAGTTAAAAAATATCACCTTTGTGAATCGTGAGGGCAGGGCAGTACCGCTTTCGTCATTGGCAAAGTTCAACATTGAAAAGGGATTCGGTCAAATTTCCAGAACTGACGGAAAAACATTTCTTGCGGTAAAAGCCAAAACGACCTCCGAGAATCTGAGCAAAATTTCCCGGCGAATCGATGCCTTAATGAAAGATTTTCCAATGCCTTATGGCTATTCATGGAAAAAGGGACAGCGCTTCCGGCGCATGCGTGAGCAAGGCGCCAGTTTTCAACAAGCCATGATCGTTGCGGTTGTTTTTGTTTTTCTGCTCATGGGTATTTTGTTTGAATCATTCGTTCTTCCACTATCGGTTTTAATCGCGATCCCACTTTCGCTGTTTGGTGCGTATCTGGCATTATTTTTAACCAATACCTCTCAGGATATCATGGCAGGCATCGGAATGATCATTCTGGTGGGGGTGGTTGTGAATAATGCCATTGTCCTTATTGATATGATCAATCGGCGCCGGAAAGAGGGTATGGACCGTACTTCTGCCATTCTGGATGCCGGCGGGCACCGCTTCCGCCCAATTTTGATGACCAGTTTTACCACCATCGGTGGGCTGTTGCCCATGGCTTTGGGCAATGCATCCCTGATTGGTATTCCTTATGCCCCCATGGGATTAACACTTATCGGTGGCTTATTCACCAGTACCGCACTCACCTTACTGGCGCTTCCGGTTTTATACACTTTATTTGATGACCTCAGCCTGTTCTTTAAGAGAATTTTGGGATGGTTACGAAGTTCCGAAAAAGTGGTTTCAACCTCTGATACATCGATTAATTGATTTGGATTTGGTATAGAAATAGATTTTTTTATTAATTTTTACTTCTATTTAGTAATTGACAATAATTTCTGATATCCTGACTTAGTCGTAATATACGGTTGTCTTTGTACGCCAGTGAGATAAAATTCTGAAGAAACCGTTAAAACGGTTCGGTGGTAGAAAGGTGGTTCCCATTAACACCGGGCTTAAGCCCGGTGTTAATGAAACTTAACTAAATCTACCCAAATCTTTGGCGAAACCTTCTCGGGTGAACCCATTCATTCCGTTTGGGCATATAATAAAAAAAGTGAATGGGCAGTACTGATAACAGTATATAAACCAGATCATGAACGATGGATTGATTACAAAATCAGAAAGAAGAAACAATGAAACCTTTTAATAAATGCCCTGTATGTGGCAATGAACTCGTTGAAAAAAACGTAGAGAAAATTTTACGTGGTGGAAATCATACCGCGGTCGTAACTGTACGGGCAGAGGTTTGCCAGCACTGTGGAGAACGTTTGTATTCCGAAGAGCAGGTTCGGCTCTTTCAACAAATTCGGACCAAACTTGCTAAAGACGAAACTCATGAATATGAGCACATGGGGAAATCTTATCACGTGCCGTTAAGCTAATATCGCGAAACAAACAATATTTTCTTAAGCATCTTCTTCACAACTTGAACAGCACATCAAAAGAAACTATAGAAAAACTTGCTGTTGATTCATAAATCCAATTTCATTAGACTTACGGTTGTGTTCATTAATTTAAAGTAAGTATGATAAAGAATGAAATTTTCAAGTACCGATATTAATTTTGCAAAGAAAATGGATGAGAACGATGAACTGTCCGGCTTCCGTGACTGCTTCGTGATTAAAGATCCCAACCTGATTTATCTGGATGGGAACTCCCTGGGACGATTACCCAAAAATACGGTTCCCCATTTAAAGCAAACCATTGAAGAAGAGTGGGGAGATCGATTGATCCGAGGATGGGCGGACGATTGGATGAACACGCCTTACCAATTGGGCGCTAAAATTGCCAAACTGATCGGCGCCCGTGAGGACGAAGTGGTGGTGGGAGATGCCACTTCAATAAATTTATTTAAATTGGCAGTTGCCGCATTGCGGGCTAAACCTGATAGAAAGAAAATTGTGAGTGACGTTTTTAATTTTCCCTCGGACTTATATGTTCTGCAGGGCGTTATTGATCTGCTGGGAAACGCTCATCAATTGGACCTTATTCCCTCCGAAGACTTGATCTCCATTAAATCCCTGGATATTGAAAATACTATCGATAAAGACACCGCACTGGTTTGTTTGACTCACATTGCATTCAAAAGTGGTTTCATGTATGATATGGCGGAAGTGACTCGTTTCGCCCATCAAAATAATGCATTGGCATTGTGGGATTTAAGCCATTCGGTTGGGGCTGTCCCGTTATTTATGAATGATTGGGATGTTGATCTGGCCGTGGGATGCAGCTATAAATTTTTGAATGGCGGACCAGGATCACCAGCCTTCCTTTATGTCCGAAAAGACTTACAAAAAGAAATGATGCAACCAATCTGGGGATGGTTTGCATCGGAAAATCCTTTCAATTTTGAATTGAAGTTTTCACCTGCGCACGACATCTCCCGGTTTCGGGTTGGTACACCAGCCATACTTTCCATGAAAGCAATAGAGCCTGCCATTGATTTGCTATTGGAAGCCGGAGTAGCGCGAATCCGTGCAAAATGCAATCAAATGAGTGAATATTTAATTTATCTTGCGAAGGAGTGGCTGCTTCCGCGGGGATTTAAATTGGGTTCACCGGAAGATCCTGAAAAAAGAGGATCACATGTTTCTTTGCGTCATCCTAAAAGTGAACAAATTGTTGCCGCACTTCAGGATAGCATAAGTGATGAAAAACAGGTGATTGTGGATTTCCGCACCCCCGATAATATTCGCATCGGAATCGCACCTATCTATAACAGTTTTACCGAAATAAATGAGGCGATGAACAGAATAAGACAAATTGTCAAAAGTAAGGATTTCACTGAGTAAAATTAAAATTTTAAACTGTTTGAACCTGTTAGAATTATGAAAGTTAAAAACTATTGACAACGTATTGAATGTACATTATATTTTTTGCGCAATTAGAGATAGGAAGTCTGTTATTGGGGCTGTAGCTCAGTTGGGAGAGCGCTTGAATGGCATTCAAGAGGTCTGGGGTTCGATTCCCCACAGCTCCACTAAGTTGAAATAATAGAAAATAATGGACTATTCATTAATCATTTTGTTAGCCGGTCTTTCAGTCTTATCCCATCTTTTTATCCGAAAAAATCGCCGTTTGATAAGGGAAAGGCAACTTGCGATTTTACAAAAAGTGCAGGAAAAAAGATCGGTGAAAAAATAAGGCGCCGTACCCAAGTGGCTTAAGGGAGAGGTCTGCAAAACCTCCATTCGGCGGTTCGAATCCGCCCGGCGCCTCTTTTTATTGACTTTCCTTTTACAGTATTCACCCAAAAATTAATCTTGTTACACCTCAAATTTGTGATTAATTTTTTAAACAATATTTAGATATAGCATGGAAAATCAATTTGAAAACTTTATGAGTGTATTAAAAGCCTTCCATAGATTTCATGTTGAGTATATTTTAATTGGTGGTGTCGCTTTAATTTTACATGGAATGGAAAGGCTAACGCGTGATATTGATGTGTTTGTCAAAAATACATCTGAAAACATTGATCGGCTCCAGGAGGCACTAAATTCTGTTTTTAAAGATGATTCAATAAAAGAAATTACTCAAAAAGAATTGAAGAATTATCCGGTCATCCGCTATGGCACTCCTATGAGGTTTAATATCGATGTTTTAACAAAAATTGGTGAATTATACAGTTATGATGATTTGGAATTTGAGATTGTTGAGTACGAAAATATTCCTATAAAAATCGCAACACCAAAAACCTTGTTAAACCTCAAGAAAGACACGGTGAGAGAGCGGGATAAAATAGACAGTCAATTCTTGATAGAACTTATTCAAGCAAAAAATAAAAAATAGTCAGAAAAAAAATAGTGAGAAATTTTAAATGCCGGTATATAAATATAAAACCTTTGAAGAGGCTGAGCGGGCATTATGGAATTTCCATCCCGATAAAAATTATTTTGAGAAATTGAAAGACCTGTGGGATTTTGCTGATAAGTTGAATCCCATTGAACATCCACACGGCGTTTTCAAGTTTAAAACCCTTAAAGAAGCGAACCAGCATCGGGCAAAATGGGAAATGGCTCACGCCAAAAAAATTCAGGAATCACGTAAAGATAATTCACGTTAGTTGAATTGTAGGGTCATTATTCAATATTCTTCTATTCCTCCCCTTATATCAATAATTAAATTCGCTATTCAAGCAATTTTAACTATCCGAATATTTTAAACCTTGCTTTTTTTATTGAATCTGCCGTAATTTCGCAGGAAAAATAAATCAAAAAATTTGAACAGCGTAATGAAAAAGAGAGGCATTTTAATTGGCATTTCCGGCGCGAGCGGATCGGGAAAGACGCTTGTTGCAGATACTTTATACGAACAATTGGGCTCTGAAAAGGTCGTTATTTTACAGGAAGATTCTTATTACAAAAATTTATCTCACCTGCCGTTCGAAGAACGAGTGAAATATAATTTCGACCATCCGGATGCGTTCGATCATGACCTACTGCTACTACAGCTAAATGAACTATTGGCTGGCAAAAGTGTAGAACACCCGGTTTATGATTTTACCACCCATACCCGAAAGAATGAAACCAGAAAAGTCGGTCCGCACGAGATCATTATTCTTGAAGGGATTCTTTTATTGTCTGTTCCGGAAGTTCGACAATTAATGGATATTAAAATATTTATCGATACACAGCCGGACATCTGTTTTATCAGACGTTTGGAACGTGATATTAAAGAGCGTGAGAGATCCGTAGATTCTGTCATCAATCAATATATGAAAACTGTTCGGCCCATGTATCTCCAATTTGTTGAACCTTCTAAACGTTATGCGGACATTATCATTCCGCATGGCGGGAAGAACGTAATTGCAATCGACATTATTCGTTCGAAAATAGAAAAATTATTGGCTTGAGGGCGATTGAATTTCATAATTGTATATTTTTATAACTTTATAATTGTTATATTATAAAAATAATATTCAATTTTAAACAATATTTGAATGATTTGACCAGGAGAGTATGAATGTTACCGATAGTACACCGGAACACCGGGTGGATTGAAGTGGTTTGCGGCAGCATGTTCAGTGGAAAATCCGAAGAGTTAATTCGCCGTTTGCGTCGTGCTATCATCGCCCGCCAAAAAGTCGCCATCTTTAAACCGCAAATCGATAAACGTTACAGTGAAGATCATATCGTGTCCCACAGTGAAGTGAAAATTCCCTCTAAGGTTGTGGAAAGTGCCTGGGATATATTAGAACAATCCTTAGAGTCACAAGTTGTTGGCATTGATGAAGCTCAGTTTTTTGATAAAGATTTAGTGGTGGTAAGTCAGAAATTGGCAAACATGGGAAAACGGATTATCATCGCCGGTCTTGACCAGGATTACCGGGGAGAGCCGTTTGAACCGATACCCCATCTTTTGGCAGTTGCTGAATATATCACTAAAACACATGCAATTTGTGTGGTTTGTGGTAATCCGGCGAATCATACGTACAGAAAAACCGAGGAAAAGGAGAGGGTGGTGGTTGGCGCTTCGGATATTTACGAAGCCCGCTGCAGAAATTGTTTTGAGCCACCGGATGAGATGAAAGAACAACTCAAAATATCTCCCAAAAACCGCCAGAAAAAAGGGACAACAGCGAATGATAACTGATTTGTTGTTTGGTATTTTCGGATTAGTATGTTTGCTTGGAATCGCTTTTCTCTTTTCGAATAATAAAAAGAAGATTGATTGGCGTTTGGTGGTCACCGGTGTTTTGCTTCAGTTAATATTTGCTCTTTTTGTCTTAAGAGTGCCTGGGGGGCAAGCTGTCTTCGATGCGTTAAGCAAATTTTTTGTAACAGTCATCAATTTTACTTTTGATGGAGCAGAATTTGTTTTTGGGATTCTCTCATCTCAATCCGATATGGAAAAGATGATGCCCGATGATATGAAAAATCAGGGGTTCGGCTTCATTTTTGCCTTTCAAGTTCTACCAACTATAATTTTCTTTGCCTCATTAATGTCCGTGTTATATTACCTGGGCATAATGCAGCGGATTGTGCAGGGCATGGCCTGGGTGATGGCAAAAACCATGCGGGTAAGTGGCGCAGAATCATTG
This sequence comes from uncultured Calditrichaceae bacterium, assembly GCA_964627635.1. Taxonomy (GTDB): domain Bacteria; phylum Calditrichota; class Calditrichia; order RBG-13-44-9; family RBG-13-44-9; genus CAZVKP01. The sequence continues at coordinate 11,053 of CAZVKP010000043.1, forward strand.
TCTGTTGCGGCTAATGTGTTTATCGGTCAAACCGAAGCCCCGTTAGTGGTTAGACCTTATGTGTCCGGAATGACCAAATCCGAATTGCTAACTCTTATGGTGGGTGGAATGGCAACCATTGCCGGAGGGGTTCTTGCAGCATATGTGAATATATTGGGAGGAACCGATCCCCAACTACAAGTTTATTATGCCAAACATTTGTTATCTGCAAGTATTATGGCTGCACCGGCAACCATGGTTATTGCAAAAATTTTAGTACCGGAAACCGTGGTTTCGGAGACCAAAGGTTCTGTAAAAATTAAAACCGAGAATAAATCTGCGAACGTCATTGATGCGGCAGCAACCGGAGCTGCAGATGGGTTAAAATTGGCGCTCAATGTGGGGGCAATGTTGTTAGCATTTATTGCGCTGATAGCCATGATTAATTACATTTTAGAGGGAATTGGAGGGTTTACCGGATTAAATGAAATGGTGGGTAAACCACTAAACTTAAATTTAATTTTGGGTTATGTCCTGGCTCCCATATCCTGGATCATTGGAGTACCCTGGCAGGATGCAATTAAAGTGGGCTCTTTAATCGGACAAAAAATAGTGATCAATGAATTTATCGCATATTTGGATTTGGGGCGGATGATTCAGGAAGGCTTGCTGTCGGAAAAAGCCAGAATTATTTCAACCTATGCGCTTTGCGGATTTGCAAACTTTTCATCAATTGCGATACAAATTGGCGGCATTGGAGGAATTGCACCGGATAGACGTGGAGATCTGGCACGGTTTGGATTACGCGCTGTTTTAGGCGGCTCATTAGTCACTTTTATGACTGCCACCATTGCCGGTGTTCTCATTTCACTGTAAGATTAATAGATTACAATCAATTTTTCACAATGTTGCAGAAAATCAAACTGTAAATATTAGCCACCAACTTAAAATATAATTGAAAGGTAATTAACAAATGAAAGATTGGATGAAGATAACACTCTTAATTGTGCTCATTTTTATTGCCGTAGGAAGTTTCTACTATCTGATAGTTGGAAGTATGTTTGAGGGAACGGCGCCTGTTTCGCAAAAAAGTTATCTTGAATTAAATATTTATGGAGACGTACCGGAGCGCGAAACTTCAGATCCGTTTACAAAATTATTTGCTGGTGAACCGCCTTCGCTTTTTGGCTTGCTGCAATGTGTCCGCAAAGCTGAAATTGATCCGAATATTATTGGGATTATTTTAAAACCAATGGGCAGTGCCATGGGTTGGGCAAAGGTGGAAGAACTTCGCACTGCGCTGGCTAATTTTCAAAAGTCAGGTAAACCTGTGTATGTTTATCTTGAAACAGTTGGTAATAGCGAATATTATCTTGCCGTACAAGGAGACAAGATTTTTGGCTCCCCCCATGGAAGTCTTTTTGTGAATGGCTTATTGGGCAGCAGTTATTTTTTTAAAGGTACCCTGAATAAGATTGGCGTTGAAGCAGATTTTGTTGCATATGGAAAATACAAAAATGCACCGGACATGTTTACCCGCAAGAATATGTCTGATGCTCAGCGGGAAGTTGTGAATGCACTATTGGACGACTATTTTTCAATATATGTCAAGTCCATTGCAGATAGCAGAAATTTAGAACAAACTGTTGTCGAACAACGGATAGATCGTGGATTATTCTCAATAAAAGAAGCATATGAGCACGGTATGGTAGACACTGTTCTCTACTATAACGAATTTAAAGATTATCTAAAGGAAAAAGAAAACTTACGACGAATGCGGCTTGTCTCTTACGATCGTTACAAAAAAATTCCGTTCAGTAAATTGGATGTTGATGCGGAAGAAAATATTGCGTTGGTTTTCGGAGTTGGAAATATTGTATCCGGAATTGGTGATGAAGCGCCACAAGACGGACTAATTACCTCGGAAAGTATGGCAAATACCATCCGCAGACTTGGTGAA
>CAZVKP010000044.1:0-12900 GCA_964627635.1 uncultured Calditrichaceae bacterium
CGATCTTTCATTTGGAAGATTAAAGGTGAGTTCTGAACTTGCAGATTCAGACGCTTTAGCTAATAAAGGAGAGCTATCTTCTTCTAATGAATCAACTTCACTAAGCTCGGGAGGTTCTGCTACAGCCAACTGAATATTTTGAAAATATCGATCGACATTTGTCAAATTCTTATCAATCGGTAGATTAAACCAATACCCTTTCGGCACATTCACCCACCCTCTCCAGGCTCTGCGGGTATAAACCGGATTTACCTTTTTAAGTGTTTCAAGGTCTAACTCCAGCTTTTTTGATAATTTAGGCAGATTAACATATTTACTGAGTTGCAGCGGAATATATTCTGGTGCAGGAGTCGCTTTCATTTGCGGAAACAATTGATCTGCTTCGTTCATAATTTCAACAATAGCCAAAAATTCGGGATAAAAATTTCGGGAAGCAAAACGAAATCTACGGGACTTGAATGAACTCCTGACCGCCAGATAGTCTGAATCGTATTTTTCTGCGGCTCTTTTCATACCCGATAAACCGTAATTATAAGAAGTAATCGCCAGAGCCCAATCTCCAATTTCATCATAACTGTTTTTCAACAATTGTGCAGCCGCCCGTGTAGAGACCAATGGATCTAACCGTTGATCAATGATTCTGTTTACCTTCATATATAGCCGGGCGGTGGTGCGCATAAATTGCCACATCCCGCTGGCACCAACCCGAGACCGGGCAAACGGATTAAAAGAAGATTCGATGTGTGGTAAATAGGCCAGTTCTTCCGGTAATTCATATCCCCGAAAAACTTCTTTCAAAAAAGGTAAATAGTAAAGCGAACGTTTCATTCCCTCCACAAACCGATCGCGCATTCCCTGCTGTGCTCTGATTTGATCAGCAGCTTCCCGAAAGTCAGCCGAAGTTGTAGAATCTCCAAAAAGATTTAAAATATAAAGCTCAAAATTTGAGTATGTGTGGTCTTTATTCTTAGACGCTGCCAAACTATTTAGAGTTTTTTCAATATTTTCTTTGGTGGATTCAATTTGTTCTTCCCGACTTGCTTTACTCACAGTGGAATCGAAAGAGATCACTTTATAGATAATATTTAATTTTTTGGCATCATGAATAATATGTTGATTCTGATTGTAATGAGCAAAAACAAGTTTCCAGAATTGAATATCATCCTTTAACGCATCTTTATATGGCCATTCTGTTTTAGCATATAAAGTGGAAGCCAAAAAAATTAAAAGTAGAATAAAGCTCCAACTGTTAGAACGTTTATAGCCAAACATTTAGAATTCCTTTTCTTTAGCGTTTAAATCTAATTTTTATATGTCGGAAAAAACAAAAATTATCCATTTAACCAATAAATTTCTTTCCTCGACAAAAAAATTAAGCCTTCAATTCCATTTTTATTAACACTTTATGTTTAACCAATTCAAAAAGCCTTTTTGAACTGAAGTTAATTTGCATCTTAAATTTATTTTCAGTACCCAAAAAATCAGCATTCCACCAACGGGTATAAAATCGAAGAAATATAAACGTTAACGTTGATTCAGTTCACCTAAAGAAAGTCGGTAAATTTAACCGGATAATGAACGATATCTTCCGGAATTTGTGCCGGATTGATAATCGCCCGATATACCCAAAAATATTTCATGCAGGTTCTCACATAGACCCTGGTTTGTTCAAATTCAAGATTTTCCATAAAAAGGTCATCATCCTCAGTAGAATAATTTTCCTTCCATCGTTCCACCCGGTGGGGACCTGCGTTATAAGCAGCCAGCGCCATAATATAGTTGCCGTGAAAACGATTGAGAAGTCTGGATAAATAATATGTCCCCATTTTACTATTGATTTCAGGATCAAAAAGTTGTTTGGTAGAAGTAAAACGCATCTTCAAAAGTGGTGCGAGTTGAGATGCAGTTCCCGGTAGCAATTGCATTAAACCATGAGCATTCGCATAAGAGATAATGTGGGGTTCAAAAGCACTCTCTTTTTTAATCACACTTAATATTAATGCGGGCGGAACTGCATATTTATTCCCAAGGGTATCCACATGATTGGAAAAATAAAATGGATAAAGTTTCTTAAACACCGCTACCATATCCGGCAAATTTGCATCATAAAAATGTGTATTGAAGATGGAACGAAATACCCGGTATGCTTTACCATAATTTTTCATGCGTTCGTAAAGCTCACCAAGAGCAAATCGTTTTTTCCAGTTGTCTCGTTCCACCTCCAGATTTTCAATTTCATAATTACTCCATTCGGATCCTAAAATTTCCTTTATCAATATTGGTCGCTGAAAATCATCTAAATAGCGCGGCAGAAATGAATAATTTTTATGATGAATCTGCCAAAAAATTTTCTTGACGGTTCGATGAACATTTTCTCCGTTGCTGGTAAGATAAAATGCTTTCAAATTATAAAAACTATCAATCGGGCGTTTGGCTAACTCAATGTAAATCTCACCCAGTTGTTGATAATTCTGCTCTTTTTCATAACACTTGCCAATCCAGTATAATATTCGGCTGTGTTGAGATTTGCTTCTGACGGATTGCAAAGCTTCTTCCCAACTCTCTCTTGCAGTCTCATATTTTTTTAAACGATAATAGTCCAATCCAATACGAAAATATGCCTCTTCCCGGAATTTTGAATTTTTATAACGCGCCACTAATTTCCGGTATGTTTTAATTGCATTGGAAATATCTTTCTGCTGTTCGTATAACCAGGCAACTTTCCACAACACTTCCGAGGAGAGCCTGTCTCCCGGATAACGTTTTTGGAACTCAAGATAAGCTTGAATGGATTTGTCCACCTGCCCGATACGTAAGTAACACCGTGCAATGTGAAGATCGATCTCTCTTAAAATTTTAAAAGATTTATAATATTGCCGCTGCTCCAAACACCAATCCAATACCCTGCTATATTCACCCTGCTGATAGGAAATCTCTACCGGCAACCAATTGAGATAATCTTTATTTGTGGCACCGGTTATAAATTTCTTTTGGTAAGCAATTAATTTTTCAGCGGTTAAAAATTGTTTTTTAGTAAACAGATATCGAATTAATTTTTTAAAATTGCTATTGCCAATCTTCTCTTCGTAGGAATCCAACAATTGTTCATAAATATAATCAGCCCGGTTATGAAAAGGATATATTCTCAAAAAGCGGTGTGCATATTTCCGATAAGCCGCTATGTCTTTTTGAGAATTGAGAATTCTGAGGATCGTTAAATAAATTTCTGTTTTTTCAAATCGGCCTGCATTCAACATCCGTTTGTAATACTTGAGTGCCGAGTCGGGTAAATTTTGTTTTATGGCAATTGTAGCCTGTAATGAATCCAACAGCGTCAACAGTGCAGACTCAGGGTAATCTTGCCGGAAACCGTCCATTCTGTGGTTTGCGCTACTGGTATCCCTCAGTTCCAATTGGTTTAGAATTTGAAAATAGGCATAATAATCGGCAATCTCTTTTACCTTATTCGAGTGATTAAACACCTCAAAGGAACTATTAAATCGACCGGTTCGATATAAAGAATAGCCTAATTTAAAGGTAAGAAGTGGGTTTTGGCGAAGCGTTTGAGGATCTTGTTTTATTACCTGATAAAAGCCATCCAATGCGCTTTGAAATTTTCCATTCAAATATGCTTCATTTGCCTGATGAAATAATGGTGGCTCCACTTGCTTACCGGACTGCTTATTCTCCAATAAAAGCATAATGCCGATTGCAACCAAAGAAAGAACCAATATTTTTTGTTTGCGCGATCCTCTCATAATCCTTTACAATTACTACTATCTTTTAACATCCCTTTTTAAGTATAATCGTCTATTTTAAAAAAAATATAGACAATTATTAATTTAGGGTTTTAATTGTATAATTCAGTTGATGTTGGAATCTATTTGAATGTAAAGTTTCCGAATTCTCAATGAATAATGATTATGCCTTTAACTCCGCATATTTTATAAATATTCAAAATTGACCTTATCTTTACCTCAACCCTATCCCCCCTTGATGGCTAATCAAAATAGCGGTATAATTGGGCTGCCCCCTTTCCCTTCTCCTGGCAGGAGAAGGGAAAGGGGACGGGGGGAATGGGATGAGGTTCTAATACAAATTTATACATATTATCTTCTATTATTACACTTTACGGTGCAAAGGATACAATCATATAAATTTTGAAAACTTTTTATCGCAACAGTGTCATTTTTTTTATTTTAATAGAATTTTTGGACTTTAGTCTGTAGAAATAAATTCCACTGGAGACTGCATTTCCGGCATCGTTTTTTCCATTCCATAAAATTTTATGCTCACCGGCATTCACTATTTCGGAAATGAGTGTCCGCACTTTCTCACCGAGTAAATTATAAATATCAATTTCAACAAATTGTCTAACCGGTAATTTATAATGAATTTCGGTGGTCGGATTAAACGGATTTGGATAATTTTGAAAAAGCTGAACCTGTTGCGGTATTTTGTCATTAGAAAGATGAATCGCAGTTGGCGGATTTTCCCAAAAAGATTGCGCACTATCGGCATTGGCAGCTAATTCCGCCGGGCTATTTGCACCGATCATAGCGAACGCCACTTCTATTGAATTCCCAGGCTGAATCGTAAATGGTCCTTCTGCCATGATGGTGGATACATCCACGTCGTCTAAGTCTCGAGTTTGAATGCCGCCGGACAGAAAATTCCACTTTTCGGTATCCGTAAAACCATCTTCAAAAAGTTCATTGGGATTATGGATTGAACGGTAAGATACTCCAGCATTTTGGGTTAATAATATTGATGCAGCCAACTGTGTAGGATCTGTAGCAGCATTCATTACAAAACCCATACGGCGGGAATCATCGTATCTGGCATAATTATTCACAGTATTTCCGACTTGTATATCCCAATCAAAGAATTGCCCAACATACATATTTGAAATCTCCGATGATGTCGGATTCGAAATTTCATATTGAAATATCACAAAATCAGTATATCCTTTACTGGTATCGGCAAAAGTTTTTTGCTGGATCTCAACCCCAATGGGCTGATCTGCCAGTGAATCCACCAACAAAATTGCTCCCTCCTGGTCAGCGAATTCCCCTGGCGAGGTTATGTTTAACATTTCGCCGCTTGCCGGTCTCAGATCATCATCCTGGGTTGTCCCATCCTGGCCCCTGATGCAATCAGAAACATGATTTAATCCGGTTCCGACTAATAATCCTCCTTCAAATAAATAATCTTCACCATTAAACACAAAACCTGCGCCATCAGAAGCATCCTGAAAATCGATCCATCCGATGTTGCCCTGGGTGGTAATTGCGGTTTGCAAATTGCCGGTATTAAGTTCTGCAAATCGTGGTGGATTGACCACTAAAGCAAAAAAGTCTTTATCTTCATAATTTGAACTGTTTATATCCACAAAAAACCTCATAATGTCCCCATCCTGAGCTTCCGAAGAAACGTTAAATTGAAAAGAAAATGATAATGTATCTTCGGAATTGAATGTAGAAGTGGAGGCATTACTTTGAGTAATTTCCACAATAGTATCATTCGAAGTGAGATTAAACGAGACATTCGTTTCACTTGTTAAAAAATTGGTAAAATCTATAGTCAAATCCACAGTCTCACCGGCATCAATAACATCATTTCCTCCGCTCTCGGTAAATGAAAGCCCTGCAATCCGAATCGCCGGATTATTAAAGTCGGTCACTGCACCACGAGCATTAATTCTACCCTTGCCCAGTGAATCTGCCAATGCAGGATTACTTGCATCAATATTGTCAGAAGTAACCCGAATCTGTTCGCGCAACTCGTCTACTGAAAATTCCGGATTTTGGGTTTTAATTAAAGCTGCCAAACCGGAAACCAATGGCGTAGACATGGAAGTGCCGCTCAACGATGAATATTCATTTCCCGGGATTGTACTTGTAATAAATGTCCCGGGCGCAAAAACATCTACCGTAACGCCATAATTGGAAAATCCCGCTTTTGCATCGGATGTTTTATTGGTTGCGCCAACCGAAAGCACATGTTTATAATTCGCCGGAAAACTTGGAATCCGATCATTGTTAAATCCGCTGTTGCCGGCAGCAGCGACCACCAAAGAGCCCTGATCGTGTGCAAAATTAATCACATCTTGTTCAAAGTTTAAAGGCACGCCCGATCCACCCCAACTACAACTAATAATATCCGCATTATTCATTGCAGCGTAAACAATGCCAGAATATCCAAAAGTAATAAAACGATCGACTGATGGATCGGAGGCATTAATCGGCATTAATATACTGTTCCAACTAATACTCGCAACACCAATTTCATTGTTGGTAACCGCTGCAGCAGTTCCTGCCACATGGGTGCCGTGCCTTCCATTCCCAGGTGTATTAGAAATTCCGGACGGGTCATTAGAATTATTTGCAAAATTCCAACCCCTTACATCATCTATAAATCCATTCTCATCATCGTCAATTCCGTTACCCGGTATTTCATCCGTATTGTTCCAAATATTATCACTTAAGTCTTCATGCTGCCAATCAGTTCCTCCATCCACAATGGCAACCACAACATTTCCAGACTCACCTTTGACGGCATCCCAGGCCGCAGGCGCTTCAATCCGGCCAAACTGACTCATTTGTAGAAATAGTGAATCATTCGGAGTTTCTAAAATGGGATACCTGTATTTGGGTTCGGCATACTCTACATTGGGATCAGTTTGAAATTGACTTGCAACGAATAAGGGGTCTTCATTTGAATTATAATAAAAGTAGAAGATTCTGCTAAGTTCGCTCTCGCTCGTATTTCGATTTGTATTTAATCCGGGAAAAGCTTTTTCTACTTGTTGGACCTGAAACTTCTTGTTTAAAGCATCTATCGATGGAATTCCGATGTTTGCACGGATTGAATTTTGCGTGACAGTTGATTTAAATTTTATAACAAGTGTTCCTTTCACCACCTGCTGCCCGTGTTTAAAATTTTTATTTTTTCTGATCTCTGTTGAAAGATTCGTTTTCTTCGAAGGTTTTTTTTGCAATTTGACAGAAGATTTAACAGCACTTATGGACAGACTTTGAACAAGTAAGATTAAAACAAGAACAGTTAGTTTAAAGTAGTTCCAATTATTGCAGGTAGTTTTTTGCATTCTAATTACCTTTATTATATTCTATAAATATATTAAAACAATGAGTTAGCGAGAACAAGAACTGATTTTAGTAGTTTAAAAGAATCACAAAAGTAGGGCTGCTTACAATTTTACTAAATATATAAGAAATTTATTGAAGTATCTTATCAAAAATTCGATCATCTTAATTGTTGGAAATGTAAATATACGATGCCCGGTTAAACAGGAAAAGCAGCTTTTTTCTCCGTAAATTGGTTCACAAAAATTTCATTGTTTAACAAAATAAAAATAATTATTTTTATTTATGCAAAGCAACAAATTCGGTTCACAGAAAATTAATATAGCCCCGTTTATCTGGTTTATGCTTAAATTGAGTACGATAATTTTACTGCTCACACTCTTTTTTAGTTGCTACACCTCATCTTCGCAGAAAGTAAAAACAGTATCCGGCCGAATCTATGCTACCGGTAATGAACCTTTCGTAAAACTGGCAGTGGAAATTTCCCAAGATTCTTCTATGATTATTTCGGAAAACTCCCCCGTATATCAAGAATTGTGGGCAGAACAGGGAGAATATGCAACACTAAAATTTGACCCATCAAAACAAATAAAAGTAGATAAAATACATGTGATTGAGTATAAAATGACTAAACCCTGAGGAGTTGTTATATGTCGAAGAAAACCATATTCATAATCCTTATATTTACGGCAACAGTTATTTTCGCACAAAAGTCCCCGCAAATGGGATCATACCAGAAAGCTGAAATTAATAATAATAAACAAGTGCAGTCCAATACACCCTTATGCGGAAGGCCCCTTCTCACGGAGGAGAAATTAACAGCAGCAGTGGAAAATACCCGCATGAATAAGCCGGAAATTTATCAGAACATGATATACTTTCGAAAAAATACCATTCTTCGGAAAGCACAGCAAGATACGCTTGGCAGTATTGATAAATTTTTTGTTTATAACTTCGAAAAAACTGAATACGACGAAATCCGGGCCAAGTTGCTTGCGATTGGCGACATTACCACAGTTTGGGTGGACACCACTGAGCTTGGCAATCAACATGTGACCCAGGCAGAAGTGGATTCCATCTTAAAGGCACTCGAAGATCGAACGCCTACCCCCTCAAGAGATCCAAACAAGGGAATTGTAGAATTAGACGAAGAATTTTTCGGGGCACCACCCAATTTGGATGGCGATAACAAAACTGATTTTCTCATTACCGATATCAAAGATGGTTGGGAACCGGGTGAAGGATTTATTGCCGGCTTCTTCTCCTCTAACGACCAGACCACCAATACCGGAAGCAACCAACGGGATATGCTTTATATTGATTCTTATCCGGGTATTTTCAATAACGGAGAAAGAGATCCTTTCGGTCCCTTGCCGGTTTTAGCACATGAATATCAACATCTTATTCATTTCAATCACGATAAAAACGAATTCACTTTTGTGAACGAAGGTCTCTCAGAAGTTGCAGAAGTTATCTGCGGATACCCTTTAAGAAGTCCTTCGAGATATTTGAGTAATCCGGATATTCCATTGTTTGACTGGGATAACCACAGTAGTAACGTATTGGCAGATTATTCTCGGGCAGCGCTTTTCACTTTATATTATCTTGAACAACTGGGAGATGACGTCTTAAAGAAAATGGTGAGCAATCAGTCGAACGGGACTGCAGCATTTCTTGAAATATTACAGGAAAAAGGTGTTGGTTATGATTTTAATCAATTATTTAAGAATTTTACCACTGCAAATATTATAAATAACAAAAGTATTGATCCCAAATTGGGCTACGATTATCCATTAAGCTTGCAACCAGCACCAACTTATGATCATGTCACTCCCAACCAGGAAATTACCGGTGAAAGTATTTTTGGATATGCGGCTGATTATGTTAAATATTCTTTTGGAGATTCACTGAAAATTAATTTTAAAAGCAATTCGTCCTCCTTACAGATCAATGCTATTAAAATGGGGACGGATACCACACTGGAGCAAGTAACAATTAACGCGCCTTCAGATACAACACCGGTGTTCTATGAAGTTCCGGAATTGGGACAGGCCGTTAAATCGGTCATTTTTGTGGTATCCAATTTAATCGCTGACACACGTTCTTTCTCCTATACTTCCACCGGACAACAAAAGGCATTTTATGTAGATCATATTTACGATGATGGGGAACCCGATGCATTCAGCGGGAATGCGACGTTTTTGGGATTTGGGGAAAATCAGGCTGGCAGCGGATGGGCAGTGAAATTTATTCCGGAAATCGAGAACAATCAATTGGTGAATGCCAAGATTCTCGCTGCATTTTCTCAGGAATTTGGTGGTGCCACCGTACCATCCGATGCCGACAAAGATTTCACTTTTCATATTTGGGAGGATGACAATGGTTTACCGGGAACGGATATTATTGAACCGTTCAAAATCTCCACAAACCGGACTTCCTTCAGTTCCGATTTTCTTACGGTGGATCTGAATGACTATAAAGAAGATTTATCGAATCTGGATTCGGTTTATGTCGGGTTTACTGAAGACAGTGATGACACAGTCGGCACATATATTGGCATGGATAACAGTACCGCTACAAATTTTACCTACGCATTTTTTGGACCCAATTTTGAGAATCCCAATCAATGGGCACCCATGTCTCAGCTAACAATCGGCTCTCAACAAATTTCTCTGGAAGGCTGGAACATGATGATCAGGGCAACTTTTGCTTATTCAGATCCGGAACCACCCCAATTCGCCGTAGGATATTTTCAGAATCCGGTTTTCAGCGAACAATTAGACATTTTTATTGTTGGATCATCACGGCTCAGCGACGATAAGTTAACGGCGACCCTAACACAAGATACGGTAGAACAACTTCTATCCCTTTCACCAGTTCCAAACACTTCCAATGAAATACTGTTCGACAATAATATAACTTTGGATAGCAGTGGTACTTTTCAAGTGAACGTGCGGGGAACTACCAAATACGGATTTATTGAAGCAGATACAACTTTTACCTTTAATGCGGAATTCATCAAAGCAATGCAAGGCGGCTTTATCGCATCCGCAGACACAGGTATGCAATTCACTATTCCTGAAAAATCTATTGAAGAGAATCTTTTGGTCATTGCGTATAAAGGGAATTCAAATATTTTTAACGAAAAGATCGAAAACTCCCTATCCAAAGACGATCGCGATGTATATACGGTTAGTCCGGTAGGCACTCCATTAACCACAGCGGCAACAATCCGATTTAGACTCACAGATGAGGCCAGGGATGTCTCCCCAGAAGCATTAACAATCGCACAATGGCATAATGATGAATGGATTCCTCTGGAATCTAATTTAACTGAGAATGGCAAATTTTTAGAAGCCCGAACAAGGAAACTGGGACATTTCGTAGTTTTAAGAAAAGACCAATTTACGGATATCAATTCATCAACTCCGGAGCTTCCTGAAAAATTTGCGCTCCATCAGAATTACCCAAATCCATTTAATCCCAAAACCCAAATTGCATTTGATTTACCTGAAGCCTCTTTTGTGAGTATTTACATTTATAATATTTTAGGACAACGCATAAAAACGCTATTAAATTCCCACAAACAACCCGGTAGCTACCAGGTAACCTGGGATGGCACCAATAACGCGAATCAGCAAGTAAGCAGCGGAATTTATATCTATCGACTTAAGACAGAAAAATATAGCAAAGCCAGAAAAATGTTTTTTGAAAAATAAGATTATATAATTTGCTCAGCAAATTGTATTAATATTAAAAAAAATGTATAGCATGGAGGTTGTAATTATACCTCATCCCTTTTCCCCCATCCCCCTTCTCCACGTTGGAGAAGGGGAAGGGGGTGTAGTAATTTTTAGACTGATTAGCATACTTGACTGGGGGATGGGGTTGAGGTTCATTTCAAATAAATTTTGTACATTTATTAATCAAGCTGTTCTAATGACATAATGACTGTGAAAAATAAGATAAGGAAAAAATTCATGCAGAAAATCAAGCGATTATTGATAATTTTATTTTTAATTTCCGCACTTTTAATATCCTGCGGAGGGGATTCCACCGAACCTGAACCGAAAACCATTAATATATCCATAAATAACGGGACTATAAATTTTGGAATTACCCCTGTAGGGAATGAAAAGGATACCTCGTTTGTCATCATGAATCAAACGGAATCCGAAGCCAATTTAACCGGCAATTTAGAAGTGAGTGGATCGGAATTTTCATTACCGGGAAATTCCGATTTCGACCTCTCCCCCGGGTCCGAATTAACTGTGCCAGTGCGTTATTCACCAACAGCAGTACAATCCGCTACCGGTGCAATCCAGATTCATCACAATGCCACAAATGAGGGCACACCTCTTTCGATAACACTAAATGGAAATGGACGAGCTGCAATCGATCTTAATGTCACACCCTCCAGCCTGGATTTCGGAATCGCTGCAGAAGGTGAATCTAAAACAGATACCGTGGTTTTATTGAATGAAAGTGACAGCGGTGCGGATTTAAAAGGAAATGTATCAATTAATGGATCAAATTTTGAAATCACCAACAACGTTTCAACCTTCATTCTATCCCCCGGCAATTCTCAAAATATCATCGTGCAATTTACAGCAGGAACAAATTCCACATACTCGGGCACGCTCATTATTTCACACAATGCCACAAATGAGGGCACACCTCTTTCGATAACACTAAATGGAAATGGACGAGCTGCAATCGATCTTAATGTCACACCCTCCAGCCTGGATTTCGGAATCGCTGCAGAAGGTGAATCTAAAACAGATACCGTGGTTTTATTGAATGAAAGTGACAGCGGTGCGGATTTAAAAGGAAATGTATCAATTAATGGATCAAATTTTGAAATCACCAACAACGTTTCAACCTTCATTCTATCCCCCGGCAATTCTCAAAATATCATCGTGCAATTTACAGCAGGAACAAATTCCACATACTCGGGCACGCTCATTATTTCACACAATGCGGAAAATGAAGCCAGTCCTCTTGAAATTTCTCTTTCAGGAAATAAAGATCAAACTGCCACGGTTGAGAATCATAACCAGGATGGATGGCAATCTTTTACCAATGGTGATTATTCCGGCGCAGAAAATGATTTTACTGCTGCTTTAGAAATTACGCAAAACATTTCTGCGTATGATAGCCTGGAAGCAGAGGCACAAACCGGACGAGGTTTCGCCCGAGCATTTAACCGTGACTTTGCCAATGCCAAATCCGATTTTATTAATGCAGCCCTCCACGAAAATATTGCTACAAATACTGATTTAAACATTAAAGCCGGATTTGTTTTGGTTCATTTCGCTTTAAATGAATACGAAGATGCAATTATAAAAGCAGATGAACTTTTAAGTTTAAAGCCGGATTACATCTTTCAATATGACCAAGATGTGTACAGCAAAAAGATCCGCTTAATTAGCGCACAATCTCACTATAGCCTTGGACAATTTGAAAAGTCCGCCGAGCAGTTAGATATAATAGACCCTGATGGCGCCCCGCATTCCACAGACCCTGAAATACTGCTGGATCAAATACAGGAAGTGGCACAAAATATTTGACACCCTGTGATTAACATCATGTAAAACTCACGGCCCCGGAAAACACTTTCCGGGGTTTTTACCATTCAATTAAATTCCACAAACTTAACTAAATTTTTCAGAATTTGTGGAATCCTGACTTAGTGGTTAATTTAAAGTCATCAAAACCGTATTTTCGTAAATTCAAATGGTCCTGATTTTATTGCCTATCTTAGCCGAGGCTGATGCAGCAGAAAAGTGAGACA
>CAZVKP010000045.1:0-12806 GCA_964627635.1 uncultured Calditrichaceae bacterium
GGGGATTCCGGATCAATTGCATAGCACAGTTATCCACCAACATGTGTTCCAAAGTCACATCCGGATAATCCTGAGAAACTTCTTCGACCACTTCTCGCCACAATTGGGAGACCACCAATACATTTGCCTTATCCACCGAAGTGACTTTTTTTCGGCGCATCCGAGCGAATTCAAATGCTTTTCTGGCAATTCTTCTCACTTCGTTGTCATTATACGACATGGTATTTATTGCATTGTAAGATCCATTGTCTCGTTTTTTTTCTGCCGGTTCACCAAAATATAATCCACCGGTTAATTCTCTCACCACAAGCAAATCGATTCCTTTGACGACTTCCGGTTTTAAAGAGGAGGCATCTAACAGAACATCATATAACTTTGCAGGGCGGAGGTTACAGTAAACTCCCATTCCGGCGCGCAATTTCAGCAATGCTTTTTCGGGCCGCAGATGTGACGGATTATTATCAAATTCGGGATCACCCACTGCACCTAATAAAACCGCTTCTGCGGATTTACAACTGCCCAATGTTTCATCCTTCATTGGGATTCCATATTCCCGTAGCGCAGCACCTCCCACCAGATGTTCCTCGAATTCAAATTCAATATTCAACGGTTCCTGGAGTGCCTTAAGCAGGTTCATCGCCTGAGTGCACACTTCCTTACCGATTCCATCACCTGGCAATTCTACAATTTTATCCCGTTGTAACATACTGTTGCCCTCCTATCATTCCGGTTTTTCTGGCATACCCAAAAATACCACCGGCTTTTACAATTTCCTCAACCTGACCCAGACTTTTAATCGGAAATGTTTTTCCGCTCGTTTTATTATAAAACGATGCTCGATCCAGATTCAATTCAGCTTCGTCACCGGTTATAAAATGTGAAATTAGTGATTCCATTGATTCAACCGGTGTGAGAAAGCCACCATCCACTGCATTGCGGTAAAATATTCTTGCATAGCCCGGAGAAACCACTGCTTTGATCCCGGCAATTTGTAAGGCAGCGGGAGCGTGTTCCCTCGAAGAACCGCATCCAAAATTCTTCCCTGCCACGATGATTGAAAATTTGCTAAGATAATTTCCGTCCTCTACTAAGGGTATATTTCCCTGTGGCAGTCCCGAAAGTTCATTCGGCACACCGGACAGCGCAAATTCACCGTACTTCTGTCTTTCTTCCGGATCATCCAAACTGTAAACTAAATAATTGGCCGGGATAATCTGATCCGTATCGATATCATCACCCAAAACAAAAACTTTTCCTTTGATTGTATCTCCCATCATAAATATCCTTTCAAAACTTTGATTTCTAGCAAAAAAATAGTTCTATTGTTACTCATTATCCTACAACATTTAAAACTTCTGCATTTAAAAATTCGCGTGGATCGGTGATCTTTCCCTTTATCGCTGAGGCTGCCACGGTGTAGGGTGAAGCCAGATATACCTGAGCAGCTTTTGACCCCATTCTGCCGGGAAAATTTCGGTTGGTAGTGGAAATACATACCTCAGATTCATTTAATCTGCCAAAAGTATCTGACGGTCCACCTAAACAGGCTGCGCATGATGCTTCACCTATTTTCGCACCGGCATCCTCAAAAATTTGCCAAAGCGTTTTGCCATTAAGATAGGTATCCTTTAATTGGTCTCGGATTTGAGTAGTGGCAGGCACCACATAAGTATCGATTCGGGTAGCCCGATCCTTCAATAATTTTGCTGCTGCCAGGAAATCAGAAAATTTTCCGCCGGTGCACGATCCGATATAAGCACGATCTAATCTCACGCCTTCAACTTCACGAATCGTGGATTTATTATCCGGTGAGTGGGGTTTTGCTACCATGGATTCAAGCTCTTCCGCTTCAAAGCGATAAACACTGTGAAATTTTGCATCCGGATCATTTTCGAAGATAGTGTAGGGTGTGTCAGTCCGCTGCTTCACATACTCCTCTGTGGTGGCATCAGCCTTTATCACACCATTTTTTCCACCGGCTTCTATTACCATATTACACAAGGTCATCCGGTCTTCCATACTCATGCGCTCAACGGCACTCCCGGCAAATTCCATTGTCCGGTATGCTGCACCATCTACGCTTATTTCTCCGATTATTTTCAGAATAATATCTTTTGCCATAATGTGGGGCGGAATTTCACCTTCGATTTCAAATCGCATGGTTTGCGGGACTTTTACCCATAACTTGCCGGTTCCCATAATAAATGCAGCATCCGTATTTCCAATTCCTGTGGCGAATTGACCGAAAGCACCGGCAGTACATGTGTGGCTATCAGTACCGAATAATACTTCTCCCGGACGAGTCCATCCCTCTTCCGGTAATGCGACATGACAAACTCCTTTGTAGCGAGATGTGCCCACATCGTAATAATATGGTAAATCCTGTTCCCCGGCAAAATCCCGTAATACCTCTATGTTTCGATTGGCATGTGTATCGTTTGTAAAAATATAGTGATCGGGAATAATAACCAATCTATCCCGATTCCATACCTTCGCCTCTTTCCCAAATTCTTTTTTAAAAATCCCAATTGTGGGTGGTCCACAAACATCGTGTGTCATTAATACATCCAGATCAACCCAAATATTATCTCCGGGTTCTACTTTTGCCAATCCGGCATTTTTAGCAAGTATCTGTTCAGTAATGGTCATTCCCATTTAAAACACCTCTAATTTCAATTAATCGTTCAAATTAGAACATTTTTTTCAATTCATTTTTTGTGAATTATTACAGATATTATACTTCAACTCTCATTTCCTTAGTCGCTACATGCTGCGCAGTTTGAAAATTCCCTCTCATTAAAATTTCCTTTAAATCTGCGTCATTCACTTCTTTTTTTCGGTCAGCCAGTTCAATGACTTCCTGATAGACCTGCGCCAACTGCTCGTTCGTTAAAGAAAATCCCAATCTCAAGCAACGATCCCTTACCGCATGCTTTCCACTGTGTCTTCCGATAACCAATTTATTCCCCACGGCACCCACAGAATGAGGGGTCATGATTTCGTATGTCAGTGCGTTTTTAAGTACGCCATGTTGATGAATACCAGCTTCGTGTGCAAATGCATTTTTACCGACAATCGCTTTATTCGGCTGAACACCCACTCCGGTGATGGATGACAACAAAAAACTGGTGGGGCATAAATATTCCGTATGTATGTTGATCTCTGCGTGAAACACGGTCGAACGGGTATTGATCGCCATCACCACTTCTTCCAGTGAAGCGTTACCGGCACGCTCACCAATTCCGTTAATTGTACATTCCACTTGATCAGCGCCATTTTCAACTGCCGAAAGGGAATTGGCGACTGCCAAACCCAGGTCATCATGAGCATGGGCACTGAGGCGAATATTTTCGCTCTCAGGGACATGAATTCTCACTTCAGAAAACATTCTGCCATACTCCCGCGGAATGGCGTAGCCCACGGTATCTGGTAAATTTACAGTTATTGCGCCGGCTCGGATAGCGGTCCTGACCACCTCAAAAATAAACTCAAGATCACTCCGGCTGGCATCCTCCGCCGAGAATTCTACATCATCCGTATAGCGCCGTGCCCGGAAAACCGCATCTTGAATCGCCTGAAGTACCTCTTCCCGGCTCATTCCGAGTTTATGTTCCATGTGAATATCACTAGTGGCAATGAAAGTATGGATCCGGGGTCTCCGGGCATCTTTAATGGCTTCCCACGCCCGGTCGATGTCTCCTGGTCTGGTGCGGCACAATGCCGCCACGCTGGAGGTACGAATCTCCCGGGCAATTGCCTCAACGGCTCTAAAATCGTCCTCAGAAGAAACTGGAAATCCGGCTTCTATTACATCAACACCAAGTGTCTCTAGCTGTTTAGCCATCCGAAGCTTTTCATCGAAGTTCATACTGCAACCCGGGGATTGCTCCCCATCTCGCAGGGTGGTGTCAAATATGAATATTTTCCTTTTCATGCCGTAACTCCTTATTTGAATGATGTTGATGTTTCTTTAACAAATAATATGTGTAAGAATCAACTAACGCTTGCCAACTGGCTTCGATAATATTTTCCGATACGCCCATTGTTGACCACCGTTCTTCTTCAAATTGGGTTTCAATGAGAACACGCACCTGGGAAGCAGTCCCTTTTTTCCCGGCTTGATTGAGTACCCGCACTTTGTAGTCCAGCAGATGAATATTTGCCACTGCCGGATAAAAACGAATCAACGCTTTTCTGAGCGCATTATCAAGTGCATTTACAGGGCCGTTTCCCTCGGCTGCGGTATGTTCTTCATGATCATCGACTGCAACCCGGATGCTGGCTTCACTGCGAGGAAAACCCATCCCATCTTTCTCGGTAAATTCTCTGAAGCCCGATAAATTAAAGAAAATGGGTGTAGTGCCACGCTGCCGTTCCACCAATAATTCAAAACTCGCCTCAGCCGCTTCGAAACTATATCCATTGTTTTCCAGATGCTTAATTTTCTGCACGATCTCAACTGCTTTTTCCTGCTCTAATTCCTGAATACCCAATTCCGACATTTTATAATGGATATTGCTGCGCCCCGAAAGGTCACTGACCAAAACCCGGCGATAATTCCCAACTGCATCCGGATCTACATGCTCATAAGTCCTTGGATTTTTCATAACCGCACTAACATGAATTCCTCCTTTATGAGCAAATGCACTTCTTCCTACATACGCTGCTTCGTCCCGGGGGACCACATTGGCAATTTCATACACATAAGCAGAAAGATCGCTTAAGCCGGATACTTTTTCCTCATCCACACAATGATATCCCATTTTTAATTGTAAATTGGCAATCGCTGAAATTAAATTGGCATTACCGCAGCGTTCTCCAAACCCGTTTATGGTACCTTGAACATGGGTCGCACCGTCCATTACAGCCTGTAAAGTATTGGCAACCGCTAAGTCACTGTCATTATGGGCATGGATTCCGATTTTAATCGAAAAAGCTTCTTTAACTGTTTGGGTAATTTCGCTAATTTCATTAGGCAGGGATCCGCCGTTGGTGTCGCACAAAACAAGAACATCAGCTCCACCTATTACCGCTGCTTGTAGAGTTTTGAGGGCATAATCCGGATTATCTTTATAGCCGTCAAAAAAATGTTCTGCATCGTAAATAATTTCCCGTCCGTACGATTTCAAATATTGAAGAGAATCAAATATCAGCTCACAATTTTCCTCGGCTGATATTCCCAGTGCGTTTATGGCATGAAGCAGCCAGCTTTTCCCGAACACCGAAATTGCGGGTGTCTCGGAAGATAATAACAGATTCAAATTTTTGTCGTTTTCCGGTCTGTTTTGCGCCCGCCGGGTACTACCAAAAGCAACCAATTTTGCATTTTCCCAATACACTTTCCGGGCATGTTCAAAAAAAGTAATGTCTTTCGGGTTCGATCCCGGCCAGCCGCCCTCGATATAGTGGATACCGAATTCATCCAGCTTTCTTGCAATGTCCAATTTATCATCTAAAGAAAATGATATTTTCTCCCCCTGTGATCCGTCCCTTAGCGTCGTGTCAAACACACTGATGTTTTTCATGAGATTTTCCTCTTATTTTTGAATCCAACTCATCATTTCCCGAAGCTTTTTCCCCACCGCTTCTATCTGATGCTGAGTTAGTTGTTTTCGTTTTGAACTTAACACCGGTCGTTTAGCTTGATTTTCCAAAATCCATTCCTGGGCAAAACCTCCGTTTTGAACATCTTTTAAAATTTTCCGCATTGCGCTCCTGCTTTCCTGAGAAATAACCTTTTCGCCACGTGTTAATCCTCCGTACTCTGCGGTATCCGAAACCGAGTAGTACATTCCGGAAATACCATTTTCATAAAATAAATCAACGATTAGTTTTAGCTCATGTAAACATTCAAAATAGGCAATTTCCGGTTGGTATCCTGCTTCTACAAGGGTCTCGAATCCTGCGGTTACCAATTCGGAAACACCACCGCAGAGAACCGCCTGTTCGCCAAACAAATCCGTCTCGGTTTCTTCAGCAA
Source organism: uncultured Calditrichaceae bacterium (assembly GCA_964627635.1). Classification (GTDB taxonomy): domain Bacteria; phylum Calditrichota; class Calditrichia; order RBG-13-44-9; family RBG-13-44-9; genus CAZVKP01. The sequence goes on from CAZVKP010000045.1 coordinate 5,981, forward strand.
AGGTAGTCTCAATAACCCCTGCCCGGGTACCGCCAATTCCGTCCGCATAAGCAAGAGCCGTTTCTTTCGCCTTCCCGCTGGCATTCTGATAAACTGCCAGTAAACAGGGAACCCCACCGCCTTGCTCATACACCCGCCTCACCAGATGTCCCGGACCTTTAGGCGCTACCATCCATACATCCACATTTTCCGGTGGTGAAATTTGCTGGAAGTGAATGTTGAATCCGTGTGCAAATGCCAGCGTTTTACCGGGTTTTAGCCCTGGTAAAACTTCGTTTTCATACAGTTCGCGCTGAGACTGATCCGGAGTCAGAAACATAATAATATCCGCCTGTTCAGCAGCCTGATTTGTATTGGCTACTTTTAAACCGGCTGCTTCCGCTTTCCGGCGGGATTGACTGCCTTCATAAAGCCCCACCACAACATTATAACCGCTGTCTTTCAAATTATTGGCATGTGCATGTCCCTGACTACCGTAACCCAGAATGGCAACTGTTGTATTTTTTAGATTTTCTCTATTGACATCTTTTTGATAGTAGATATTCATTTTTCCTCCACAGAAGCTGATTTTAAATTTTTTGATTATGTCATTAGTTCAGCTTAATTAATAATTATACAACATTAATTTGAAATAGACCTCAACCCCATCCCCCGGATAGGCATTTTGATCAGTTTGAATATTGCTATACCCCCTTCCCCTTCTCCACATTGGAGAAGGGGAAGGGGATGAGGTATAATTACAATCACCGTATCATACAAATTATTTAATATCAATACAGAATGCTGAGTAAAAGTCATAATCATATTAAATTTTGTCTTGTTTTCGTCTTTAATTCCTTACTTCCAAAGCACTAGATTCCAACGGCTAATTTGTTTGCGAAGCAAATTCACGTCTAAGCGCCACCGGACCGGTACGGGCAATTTCTTTGATCCCAAATGGTTTCACCATCCCAATGATGGCGTCGATTTTATCTTCGACTCCAGTCACTTCTATTGTCACGGATTTTGTACTTATATCAATAATTTTTGCCCGGAAAACATTGACGATTTGCATAATTTCAAGCCGCTGTTCCGGCATTGCATGAATTTTAATGAGAGCAAGTTCCCGGTTCACATAGCTGGTCTCTGTTAAATCACTCACTTTAATTACGTCGATAATTTTGTTCAACTGTTTGGTGATTTGTTCAATAATTTGATCATCTCCGTGGGTCACCAGGGTGATGCGAGTGGTGCCAGTTTCTTCAGCATGACCCACCGCGATGCTGTCGATATCGAATCCTCTACCGGTAAGCTGACCTGCGATCCGGGTAAGTGTTCCGGGTGAATTTTCCACCAACAATGAAATCACATGCTTCATGTTCAATCTCCTTCCACCATTTCATAAATAGCCGCACCTGCCGGAACCATCGGATACACATTTTCTTCCGGGTCTATCATTACATCCACTAGAGAGGGACGATCAGTGACATGCATCATTTGATTTAAAACATTTTCCAGTTCATCCATATTGGTGGCACGGAATCCCAGCGCTCCGTAACTGTCTGCTAATTTCACGAAATCAGGATTACTGCCACCCAAATAGGAATGTGAATACCTTTTTCCAAAAAATAATTCCTGCCATTGGCGGACCATCCCCAAATACCCGTTATTGAATACTACAATTTTCACCGGTAACTTGTGTTCAACAGCGGTGGCTAATTCCATTGAGGTCATTTGAAAACCACCGTCTCCGGTGATGGAAAATACCGTTCGATCGGGGTTGCCAAATGCCGCCCCCATGGCTGCCGGAAAACCAAAGCCCATGGTACCCAAACCACCGGAAGTAATATGACTACGGGGTTGATTAAATTTATACCATTGGGCTGCCCACATCTGGTGCTGACCGACATCAGTGGTAATGATCGCATTTCCTTTGGTAATTTTTGAAATAGTTTGAACAACTTTTTGAGGTTTTAACACTTCGGAGCTTTCATCAAATTTTAAAGGATGCTCATTTTTCCACCCTTCAATTTTGTCTAACCAATCCCGGGCATCGCATCGTTCAGCGAAGTGCACCATATCTGCCAGTACATTTTTTACATCGCCCACAATGGGAATGTCCACAGGGATATTACGGCTGATGCAGCTTGGGTCTATATCAATATGAACAATTTTTGCATTTTTAGCGAAATCTGAAACCCGTCCGGTCACACGATCGTCAAATCGGGCACCTATGGCTACCAGTGTATCACATTCACTCACTGCCATATTGGCATACCAGGTGCCGTGCATGCCCAGCATGCCCAGAGATAGTTCACTTTGCTCCGGAAATGCACCTAATCCCAATAAAGTTGTGGTGACCGGAACATTAAATTTATATGCCAGGTCCCTTAATTCCGTCGAAGCGTTCCCGCTGATCACACCTCCACCAACATAAAAAACCGGACGTTTCGCCTGGCTGATAAGCTCGGCTGCTTTACGAATTTGTGGATAACTGCCTTTTTCAGTGGGTTTATAACCGCGTAGGCGAACTTGTTTAGAATTTGGATGATATTTTGCTCTGGACTTTATCATATCTTTCGGTAAATCAACCAAAACCGGTCCCGGTCTTCCGGTTTTGGCAATAAAAAATGCCTGATGAATGGTTTCGGCTAATTTTGAGATATCTTTTACCAAAAAACTATGCTTGGTGATCGGTCTGGTTATTCCGGTTATATCTGCTTCCTGAAATGCTTCATTACCGATCATCGAAGAGGGAACCTGGCCGGTAAAAATAACCAATGGAATACTGTCCATCATAGCGGTTGCGATACCTGTTACGGTATTGGTACCTCCCGGGCCGGAGGTTACTAAGACAACTCCCGGTTTGCCGGTTGAACGGGCATATCCATCCGCTGCATGAGTTCCCCCTTGTTCATGACGAATCAGCACATGCTTCACATCATTTTGCCGGAAGAGTTCATCATACAAACTTAACACAGCACCTCCGGGATACCCGAACACCGTATCGACGCCTTCCGCCACCAAGCATCTGGTAAAAATTTCTGCACCACTTAATTCTTCAGCCTCATCCAATACTACATTTTGCTCCCCCACTTCCTGCAAAATGGTATCGGCAAAATTAGAATCCACACTGTTACCCATAAAATTCTCCTTATTGTTTAAATTCACTATTGGTTATCGGTTTTAAGATTGCACCTGTGTTGGCAGAAGTGACCATGGCGGCATAGCGAGCCAGCCATCCCCGGGTAAAGCGTGGTTCAGGTTTCCGCCATTTTTTCTTTCTTTCTGCCAACTCCCATTCGCTCACTTCCAATTCAAGTGTGCAGCCGGGAATGTCAATGGAAATTGTGTCCCCTTCTTCAACCAACGCAATTGGACCACCCGTCGCTGCTTCGGGTGAAACATGACCGATACAGGCGCCTCGAGTTCCTCCGGAAAATCGTCCATCGGTGATGAGAGCAACCCTTGATCCCAATCCCATACCCATGATATTGGCGGTTGGTGCAAGCATTTCCTGCATTCCCGGACCACCCATAGGACCTTCATACCGGATGACGACTACGTCCCCTTCTTTCACCATACCGTTCAAAATACCCTCACTGGCGTCTTCCATGGAATTAAAAATGACCGCCGGTCCACGATGAACCAGCATTTCCCTTTCAACCGCACCGATTTTGACTACCGAACCCTCCGGCGCAAGATTTCCGAAAAGAATTGCCAATCCGCCACGTTCGTTATGGGGATGAGCCACCGGGTAAATAACTTGTTGATCCAAAATTTCTGCTTCAGCAATATTTTCTCCAAGCGAGTTCCCGGTTACTGTTTTCTGATCCAAATGTAAAATCCCGGTTTTTTTACTGACTTCCTTTAAAATGGCACTGATTCCACCGGCTCTGTCCACATCCTCCATATGCCATTGAGAGGCGGGTGCAACTTTGCAAATATGAGGAACCCGTTTAGCCACTTCATTAAGGCGATTTAACGGATATTCAACTTCTGCCTCATGAGCAATTGCCAGAGTGTGGAGTACCGTATTTGTGCTGCCGCCCATCGCCATATCCAAAGCAAATGCGTTGTCGATGGCTGCCGGTGTCACAATGTCCCGTGGTTTGATGTCTTTTTCAATGAGTGTAAGTATTTGTTTAGCCGCCTGGTGTAATAAATTTCTTCGTTTTTTGGAAGTGGCTAAATATGAACCGTTGCCCGGCAAAGCAATTCCCAGGGCTTCCATCAGACAATTCATGGAATTTGCCGTAAACATACCGGAACAGGAGCCGCAACTGGGACATGCCTTGGTTTCCAGTTCTTTCAAAACATCTTCATTAATTTTTTTGGATTTGTATTCTCCTACACCTTCGAATACCGATACCAGATCTATCACTTTTCCGTTACTGGTTTTTCCGGCTGCCATGGGACCTCCGGAAACAAACACTGTAGGAATGTTGACTCGCATGGCGCCCATGATCATTCCCGGAACTATTTTATCGCAATTGGGGATACAAATTAAGCCATCCAATTGGTGAGCGTTCGCCACGGTTTCCACGGAATCTGCAATAAGCTCCCGGCTGGGAAGGGAGTATTTCATCCCCACATGTCCCATCGCGATGCCGTCATCCACACCAATGGTATTAAACTCGAAAGGAACGCCCCCGGCCTCGCGAACCGCTTGTTTTACCACTCGACCTAATTCCTGCAGATGCACATGACCGGGAATGATTTCGATAAATGAATTACAAATGCCGATAAACGGTTTATTAAAATCTTCATCTGTCAGACCTGTAGCTCTCAGCAGACTCCGGTGGGGGGCTCTCTCAAAGCCTCTCTTAATACGATCACTTCTCATCAATCCTCCTGTTTTGAACTTATCCGTTAATACCGGATGTAGTTATTCCAGAAGCGATCCTGCTGTTACTTTTTTGTGTAGATTAAAATTTTGGAATGTTTGTTATCAGGATTCGCTTCTGGTTTTATCTTAACCTATTATAATTAGGTTAATTAGAAGCATAATCCCGATAATAATTAGACCTATTAGCAGGGCTATTATTGGGGAAATAATAATTCCGATAATTGAAGAAACGGTAATCCAGGTGAATAAACGGTTGTCACTCAGGAACAATAAATGCCCATTATGTGGCTGAGCTGACTGAGTAAAAAATGTTGACAATCCGTTTAACATATCCGTCTTTCAATCGTTCATAAATTATTGACGACAATAATATACATTTCATTAATAATTGTCAAGCTTTTTTTCGAAAAAATTAAAATTTATTAATATTGTATATTTTATATGAGCATTTGGTCACTTAATATAAAATTAGTAGATGGATTGATTCGCTTTATATTTGCCAAATAGTGTTTATGATAAACTAATCACATAAATTTTTATCGTGTTTACAATTGTGTTATTCTGCATAATTTTAAGAAATTCAAAAATAGATTAATGTTTAGTGTATAAAAAAAATAGTTGTTTTTCGTCGATATCAGGATTGTTTGATGAAAAACCTGAGCTTAAACTGAGATGTTTTAGTTGCTAAACATGCAAAAGTACACCACTTGAAACTATTTTCTTCTTTTTAAATTTTTGATTCTTTGTGATTTATCGCATAGCAGCAAGGTGGTAAACTGACCACCATGTGGGTGTCTTCGTGATAAAATTTTCGAATACTTCAGCCTATTTAATTCCTAAAGAGATCTTATAGTTATTCAACCACTTTCAAATAAGTCTGTTTTATTCTACCGTAAATTTAATCTCGCTTGATAACTCCTTTGCTCCCCCACTCTTAGCTTTTAAAACGAATTTCCCCGGGGTTACCTGCCATAAAAAAGTATGCTCCTTCCGGGTGGTTTGAAGTAAAGAATCATTCAAAAACCAATTAACATTTTGTTCCGGATTTGCACACTCCAATTGCACCCGGATAGATTGAAAATCCGGCGCCAAATTCGGTAATCGCTGGTAAGTTGAACCGTTTTGTGGATTCACGATTTCAAACTCATGTTTGGAGGATTTTTGAGAATCCACATTCAGATTCAATCCTTTAGCCCAGTTTGAATAAAGAGTCGGTACCACGGTTCGTATTTTCTCATTCATTTTTATGTGCATATTACAATATTGATTTTCAAACGCTTCCATGTCTTTCTGAGGAATGAGTTCCTCAATTGAAGTGGGACAATAGGCACCGGGTCGTTTACCGGAAACCGGACAGATTTCCACTTGAACGACGTTATCGGGCTTCTGAAATTTTTCAGGATATTCTTTATCAGCATATAGCATCAGCATAATATTGGCAAAAATCGGTCCTGCACCGGTAACACCGGAAACCTTCATCATCGGAGAATGATCGAAATTCCCTACCCATACACCTAATGTATAATCTCTGGTAAAACCAATAGTCCAATTGTCACAAAAACGGAATGATGTGCCGGTTTTGGCAGCGCAGGGAAATGGCAGATTTAATACTGAATGAAATCCAAATTCTGCAGTACGAGCCCGATGATCGCTCAAAATGTCGGTAATCAGATAATTTAATTCAGGCGTTGATATCCGGTGCCGTTCAATCATATTTAAATTTTTCTTTGTGCCGGTTTCCAGGATTTTTCTTACAGGGGTAAACTCGCCCTTATTTGCCAAGCGCATATAAGCCCTGGTTAATTCAGAGAGACTCACTTCTCCTCCCCCCAGCGTCAGACCAACGCCATAGTAAGCGGCGTCCTCTTTCAGGGAATGAAACCCATATTGCTTCAGTCGTCTCAAAAACCGCTCGGTACCAATTTTTGCCAGCGTTCTCACTGCCGGTACATTCAGCGAATTGGCTAAAGCTTCCCGCAACCTTACCGATCCGTGAAA
>CAZVKP010000046.1:0-12574 GCA_964627635.1 uncultured Calditrichaceae bacterium
TATGCAATTTCCCAGATAGTAAATTTAATAAGTTTTAGCGGAGAGGGTGGGATTCGAACCCACGGTACCCAAAGGGTACACGCGATTTCCAGTCGCGCCCGTTCGACCGCTCCGGCACCTCTCCTAGTACTTCATATAATCTCAAAAACTAATTTGTTTCCCTCAGTTTTCTGAAAAAATCAGATAATATAAGAGAACATTTATTCTCCAAAATTCCACTAACAAGCTCTACCCGGTGGTTCAGCCGGTTATCCTGCACAATATTAAATAATGAACCGGATGCTCCGGATTTTGGATCTTCACAACCATAAACAAGAATTGGAATTCTCGCAAGCACAATTGCACCGGAACACATCGCACACGGCTCTAAAGTTACATAAATTGCGGTATCTAAAAGCCTTCTCGATCCCAGATATTCAGCCGCTGCCGTTATGGCAATCATTTCTGCATGGGCTGTAGGATCCTGCAGAGTCTCCGTTAAATTATGTCCCCGACCAATGATTTTATTTTGGTGAACCACCACTGCACCAATCGGGGTTTCTTCCTTCTCATATGCCAATTCCGCTTCCGAAAATGCTTGCCTCATCCAGTGTTCATGGTCTAAATACATGATAAATCTTCCAATTCTTACCAGGAATTCTATATTCGATCCTTAAAAAATCCGCCGATATAATAACATAATTTGCTACCTAAATCAATGATAAATAAAGATTAAATTCTTCTACTTTTTTTGACATTCAATAATCTACACCCGGTTGCGCCAGAATTCCTTCCTGAAACGGATGTTTTATTTCGGTCATTTCTGTAACCAAATCAGCTGCTTCGATAATCTCCGGTTTAGCGTTTCTTCCGGTTAAAACCATATGTAAATATTTGGGGCGATTATTAACTACATCCAATACCTCATCAATTGTCAATAATCCTTCTTTTATTGCCACATTCACTTCATCCAATATCACGATATCATATTCATTTACCATATTATCTTTAACATATTGCAAGGCAGATTGAGCCGCTTGGATGTGCTCCTCAATTGGCTTTTTATCCCCCATAATTCCCACAAAGCCTTTACCCATTCGCTTCAGTTCCAAATTTGGAGATAATTTTTTATATCCCTCCAATTCGCCATATACCCAATCTCCCTTTATAAATTGCACCATTAAAATCTTCCAATCATATCCCGCAGCTCTTACACACATACCCAATGCTGCAGTAGTTTTTCCTTTTCCGTTCCCGGTGTAAACTACCAATAAACCGGTTCTCTTATCCCTGGAAATTTTTGGTAAGTCCATGCGTTCTCCTCTCTTTCCAAACGTTGGATAAATACAAAGGATAAATAATAATGAATAAAATTAGTGATGAACAACCGATGAAATAATTTAGGTCATCTGTTTTATGCTAAGGGGATTTCCACCCAGAACTGGCTGCCTTTTTCAGGTTCACTCTCCACACCTAACTTGCCGTTTAATAATTCAACCACATGCCGGACTATCGATAGTCCCAGCCCGCTTCCCTCAGCATAGAGAGAACGGGATGCCTCTGTGCGATAAAACCGTTCAAAAATGCGATCGATTTCAGATTGGGAGATCCCAATTCCGTTATCTTTCACCTCAATCCTTAATACATCATTTTGTTGCGTTACTTTTAACCATATTTTTCCGCCAGACTTATTATATTGAATCCCATTTGTTACCAAATTTGAAATGAGCGTATACAAAAGATTTTGATTTCCATAAATGTAGATTTCTTTTTCTACAGAGGGAATATTCCATTCTAATGAAACATTTTTAGCTTGAGCAACAGGCACAAATTCCTCGGCAATATCTCTCAAAAGTGGTAACGGTTCTATCTTCTCAATTTCAGTGATTTCATTTCGTTCAATGCGGGATAGTTGGAGAAGATCGCTCACTAAATTTTCCATGTGTTCGGTCTGACGTTCAATGCGATGTAGAAATTTCTGAGTTATCTCCGGATCATCCAACATTCCTGAAAGCAATGTTTCGGCATATCCACGAATCGAAGTCAGCGGAGTTTTAAATTCATGGCTTACATTTGCAACAAAGTCTTTGCGAATGGTTTCCAAACGCTGCAAATGAGTCACATCCTGAATGGTGACCACAAAATTAGAATTTTTTTCAGATGATGATTGAACCGGCAATATTTGATATTCAATAAATATATTACCGTAATACTTCAACCGATTCTTTAAAGCTTGCTTATTCTTTAAATAATGCTCTATATCCTGAATAAGCGGTGGGAAATGAAGCCAGTTATAAAAAGGACGACCTTTCAAATCCTTTTCCTTAATATTTAAAATCTCAATAAATTTTGAATTATAAACAACCGAATATCCATCCTTTTCAAACGCGGCAACACCTTCATTTAAAGAATTAAATATCGTATACAGGTATTCCTTTTCAGATTCAAACTTTTCATTTTTCCTCTGCAGTTTCTCACCAATTGTATTAAAATCTCTTGCCAGCAGATCAAATTCTTCATGGGTTTGTCCGGGAATTGAATTAAACTGCTGCATATCCCTTTGCTCAGTCAATGGTTTTTGTATTTTTCTGAATTGTACATTCAACCATTTTGAATAAATAAAGTATGCGACGATTGCCAAAAGTACCATTATAAAATTGGATCGCCAAATTAAACCGGACAGGAAAGACATTTTCTCATTATAATCCGGCGAAAACATCGCAAACCGAATAAAACCGATAATCCTTCCTTCTTTTTGAATGGTTTCACAATAATATATTAAATCTCTTGGAATTGTGGAGCTATGTCTCATTGACAAACCCGATCCGGTCCGTAAAGCTTTCTGAACTTCCGGTCTGTTAAGATGGTTTTCCACTTTTGGTAATGTATCCAATGGTATTTCAGAGTCTGCCAACACATTTCCTGTTTTATCAATGAGCGTAGTACGATAATCGGTTCGCTCTTTTATTTCATCTGCAAAGTTTTTTAACTGCTTTAAATTCCTTGCCTGGAATACATCCAAATTAATGAATGATTTAGCCAATGAGACCTTTTTTCGCATTGTTAGGCGAATTTCCTCAATAAGAAAATTTTTTGTTTTATTCCAATTATAGATATCGACAAATAATATAGAAATTATTAAAACGATAAGCACAAACAAGAAAGTCTTTTGAGAAATTTTATTCATTGAAATATACTGTTAAATTTAATTTTTGAGAGGATTAGGATTGATAAATAATGGTTAATTAATCTTTAATCGATATCCGGTCCCTTTTATGGTTTCAATTACTTCAGAACAATTCCCGAGTTTATCGCGCAGTCTTTTTACATGAACATCAACCGTGCGGGATTCACCGTAATAATCCATTCCCCATACTATGTCCAGCAAATCGGTTCTACTAAGAACTCTTCCTTTTGCATTTATTAAAGCCTCTAACAGTTTATATTCAGTTGGTGTTAAATTTATGTCTTTCTCTTTACACAGAACCCGGTGCATGTTCAAGTAAACCGATAAATCCCCTAAATTAAATGCATCTGAAACACTTGGTTTAGCACGGCGCAAAAGCGCTTGAACCCGAACAATCATTTCACGTATGCTAAAGGGTTTTGTTACATAATCATCTGCTCCTACCTCAAATCCAATCACTTTATCTATTTCTTGAGTTCTTGCGGTAAGCATTATTATAGGTAGATCTTTTGTTCGTGCATTTTGTCTTAGATATTTACAAATTTCAATTCCTGAGAGTCCAGGCAAATTGAGATCCAAAATGAGTAAATCGGGCGGATTTTCCACCAATTTATCAAAAGCCTTATCACCGTTGGTTTCCAATTTTACCCGATATCCTTCCTTGTCCAGATTAAACGTTAATAACTCTCCGATGTCGGGATCATCTTCAACAATATGAATACTATATTTTTTTTGATTGTTCATTTTTAATTTCACTATATATTTATTACCAATTTATCCGAACTGATGTCTGATAATTCGAGCCTCTTTCATGAACACCACATCTTCGCCAAGATTAGTGGCTAAATCGGCAACTCTCTCAATATTTCGGGCAATACTAATCAGATCAATGCCCTGCTCCAATTTATCCTGTTTTTTATTTTTTAACAATTCAATGATATGGTCTCGTACTCGGTAATACAATTTATCCACTTCATCATCCCGCATGCAAACGTCCCTGGCCATTTCTGTGTTCTGATTAATAAATGCATGAACTGCGTCGTGTAGCATTGTTCGCGTTATTTTTCCCATGGTGGGGATATCTTCCAATGGTTTTATATAAGGTTCTCCGGCTAATCCAATAGCCGTTTTCGCGATATTCACAGCGTGGTCTCCAATACGCTCTAAATCGTTATTCATTTTTAATGCACCGACAATGAAACGTAAATCAACCGCTACCGGTTGCTGCAAGACCAGAAGCGATAAAATCTGTTCTTCGATCCCGACCTCCTGTTGATCAATTTCTTTGTCGTGTTTGATCACTTCTTCTGCAAGCTGGGTATCTTGTTTCTCCAGCGCTCGCATCGATTTATAGATGGCATCCTCCACCTGATTCGCCATAAAAATCAGGTCTTTTTTGATATTTGCCAACATCTGGCTCATTTTTTCTGTCATTTCAAAAAACCTTTTTTATTTGCGAAAATTATTTCATTAAAGCTGAATTAAACATTGTTTAACAATCATGTAATTAATATTCTTATTTAATTATAAAATGAATCCAAAACAACCGAAATTTAGGACAATTGAGAATGCAATTTTAACCAAAACGCCCTGTGATATACTCTTCTGTCAATTTCTCTCCCGGATTTGTAAAAAGAGTTTTGGTATCATTCATCTCTACCACTTCGCCGGTCATCATAAATGCCGTAAAATCGGATACCCGGGCAGCTTGCTGCATGTTGTGAGTGACAATGACAATTGTGTAATAAGCTTTCAGCTCATCAATGGTTTCCTCAATTTTACCGGTTGAAATCGGATCTAATGCAGAAGCCGGTTCATCCATCAAAATAATATCCGGTTTGTTAGCCAAAGCCCGCGCAATACACAACCGTTGCTGTTGTCCCCCGGATAAATCTAAGGCAGATTGATCCATCCGATCCTTCACTTCTTTCAATAAATCGGCTTGTTTCAATGCAAATTCCACCATTTCATCCAGATCGGTGCGACTGGTAAATCCATTGACCTTTGGTCCAAATGCCACATTTTCGTAAACACTCATCGGAAAAGGATTAGACTTCTGAAATACCATCCCAACCTTCTTTCGAAGTTCCTCCAATCGAACTTTCGACGAATAAATATCATCCCCTTCGATAAGGACTTTGCCCTCCAGTTGTGTACCAGGAATCAAGTCGTTCATTCGGTTAAAACAACGAAGTAGCGTGGACTTACCACATCCCGAAGGTCCGATAAAAGCAGTTACCATTTTTTCAGGGATCTTTATATCAATGTCTTTCAACGCCGGTTCTTCAGGTACGTAATAAAAACATAAATTTTGTGTTTCGATGACCACATTGTGTTGATTCAAATCATGAGTTGGCTTTTCCTGAAGCGCATCCTCAACATTAACTTTCATATAATATCATTCCTTAATCTTCTTCATAATCATATTACTAAAACGCAGATGACTTAAATTTTTTCCGCAATCGATTCCGAATATAAATTGCGATTAAGTTTAATAAAATTACAATGACAATCAGTAATAACGCAGTTGTATAAACCATTGGTTTAGCGGCTTCCACATTTGGAGATTGAAATCCTACATCATAAATATGAAATCCGAGATGCATAAATTTCCGATCCAGATGGAGGAACGGAAACGTAGCATCCAAAGGTAAAGAAGGTGCGAGTTTTACCACACCGGTAATCATCAGCGGCGCAACTTCACCTGCACCACGACTAATTGCCAATATTAAACCTGTTAAAATACCAGGCATTGCATTGGGAAGCACAATTCTGCGGATCATCTGCCAGCGGGTGGCACCCAGCGCCAAGGCACCTTCTTTATTTGCTCGTGGTACTGCTAAAATACCTTCCTCAGTTGCAACGACCACCACAGGTAATGTTAATAATGCTAAAGTAAGCGATGCCCACAATATACCTCCGGTACCAAATGTAGGTTCCGGCAATTGTTCACTAAAAAAGATCTGATCAATGGTTCCACCAACCATATAAATAAAAAATCCCAGTCCGAAAATCCCAAAAACTATGGATGGCACACCCGCCAAATTATTAACGGAAAGCCGGATCATCCGAATGACAGTTCCCTGTTTGGCATACTCATTTAAATACAATGCAGCCAATACACCGAAGGGAACCACTGCAATACTCATTAACAGCACCATCATTACCGTGCCAAATATTGCTGGTAAAACACCACCCTCAGTATTTGATTCGCGGGGTTCTGCCGAAACAAATTCCCATAATTTTGCTAAATAAATCTGCAACTTTTTAAATGTTCCTGCTCGGTTGGGTTGAAAGAAGCGAACCACATCTGCTAAATGAATTTTAGCATTTTGACCATCCGCAGTCGATACATCAAGATAAATATTTTGATTCTGCTGCTGCAAATCCTGTAATTGTTGTAATAACTTTGAATATTGGTTAGAAATGGATTGCTCCAACTCTGCAGCTTCCTCTTGCATTTTTTCGAGCTGGCGTTTACCCTGCTCTGTTTTTGCCTCATCGCTGATTTCAAATAGTGAGATTTTACGACGCATTTCGGTAAGGGGTTGAATCAAATCACTAAGCTCGTCTTCAACTCTCTTGATTTTCTCTTTATTTGAAGTTGCTATTTCATGGGCTTCCTTTGCTTTCTGTAATAATCGAGCGCCGTTCTCCGAAATCTTTTGTTCACCCACATGCACAGTTTCAATTATTCCATAAAAATTTCCATACTCCCATCGTTCAAATGTTGTGGCATATTTAGGGATACTTCTCGACTGTATCTTTTGATTCTCCACCCACACAAAGTCTCTACCATAAATTTCTCTATTTCCAATCTTAAATTGAATTTCTGCTTTCTGATCTTCTGCGGCTCTTACTTCTTGTATCGCCCACATTTCCCCCAAGTAGGTTCGACCATTATCAAGTTGCACCTTTGTTAAATCACTTGGCCAAAAAAATCCCAGGGCTTTAACCAGAATTACGCCAATAATTAGGGCTAACATGCCAAGTGAAATAACCAATCCCAGGCCTGTCAACAAAATATAGGGATCACCTTTTTTCTTAAAATAACTGATTGTTTTAGCCATATTAAAATCTTGAATATTTTTCTCTTAACTTATCGCTGATAAAGGCGGCTATAGTATTTATAACAAAGGTAAATATAAACAACAGAAATGCTGTTAAAAATAATACCCGGTATAGTGTACCGCCAACCGGTGCTTCAGGGATTTCAACAGCAATGTTTGCACTCATCGCTCGGAATCCGTTGAACGGACTAAAATCGAGAATCGGAGTATTTCCGGTTGCCATCAGCACAATCATTGTCTCACCAATTGCTCTTCCCAGCCCTAACATTACCGCGGCAAAAATGCCTCCCGCGGCTGCCGGTAATACCACACGACTTACAGTTTGCCAGCGGGAAGCCCCCAAAGCTAATGATGCAGAAGTTAATGACGTCGGCACATTACTCAGTGAGTCCTCGGAAATAGTAAAAATAATGGGAATTACGGCAAAACCAAGTGCAAATCCCACGACGATACTATTCCGCTGATCATAGGTCATATTTAATGCTTCATATATCCATTGTTTAAAATTGCCTGCAAATAATGCTGACTCTACTGAAACAGAAAGTTGAGTTGCCAGAAAAATGGCAATCGCTGTTAGCGGCAGCACAAAAAGCAATTCCCAGCCTGTTGGTAATTTTACTCTAACCTCTTCCGGCACATATTTTAATACAATAATGCCGATTAGCAGGGCAACCGGCACAAAGATGAGCACTAAAAATACTGTGGTTAAATGCCTTTCAAATAACGGCGCAAAATATAAGCCCGCAAGAAAACCTATCACCACGCTGGGCAAAGCTGCCATAATTTCCACAGTAGGTTTTACCATTCTATTTAACCATTTTGGAGAAAATTGTGAAACATAGATTGCTCCTAAAAGTGCCAGCGGAATTGAAAATAACATGGCATAAAAGGTTCCTTTCAGTGTTCCGAAAATGAGTGGAATAAGACTGAATTTGGATTCGAAAGAATTGGAACCACCGGTAGATTGCCAAACAAATTCCGGTTCCGGGTAACCCTCGTACCATACTTGACCAAATAATGTTTTCAATGTTGTTTCCGGGTGGGGATTTTCCAGTTTGAAATGGCCCAAACGTTCTTTTTGATCAACTACAATGATGCCATTCGATTTTGGAGCAAAAGCCGCAGTTTGAATAGCATATTGAGAAGGATCGAACTTTAACTGTGTATGACTGGTAGTTGAGAAATTTAAATGAATTCCGCCGTTTTTATCAATTGTTAAAAAAGAGCGGTCTCTGGGGGAACTATATATTTGGGAAATTGATGACTCATGGTTTTTAAAGCGGTGTATTTCACGAAACTTAAAACCTCCGGTCCGGTCTCTTACCGGGAACCCAACCTGTACATTTCCATCTTGATCTCCAATTGCCAGGGAGTTGTTTCCGATTAAGAAATTCATTGCAGTAATTGGTGAACGAGATGCTTTCCAATGATCTTTTAGCTTTACGTCTTCAATATTAGTTAAATCAAACCAAAAGAGTTCCCCACTCAAACTACCAATAATCAGCATTTCACCGTTATGACTCAAGGCCATGTCCGATATATGCTCATTTCCCAGACTTTTGGTGAGATTATAATCGTAATATTCCTGGAAATCAGGTTCATAGATCTTAAGTAAAAGTTCCTCGTTATCATCTTGCCATCCCCAAAACTGAACTCCATCCTCATTGTATGAAAAAGCAAGTTTTTCAATGGGACTAACGAAATCGCCGTTTGAAGAATCTGTTTGAATAACGTTTTCTACTTGAAAAGAGGGTTCAATAGTACGACGATTTCCTTCAAAATGCGGTTTCATTTTTATTTCTGCGGTAATCAATCGTCCTTTATTGGTGCCTGCTGCAAAATGCTTTCCTGCCAAATCTCCTTTGGCAGCTTTTAAAAGTTTTTCTCCGGATTCAAGAGGGAGTGAATCCGAGTATATAACCGATTGATCAGATAACCGGTAAAATCGAATATTCCCCAGTTCATCTAACACATAGGAAATTTCTTGATATTGGTCAACTCCGGTTAAAAGGATGTTGGAAGGTTTTTTATTTACTTTAAAGGTGAACATTTTTTCAATATCCGCACCAAAGGTTAACGGAAGGCTCTGATACATCAAGAAAATCAGAATTGCCGCAATACTGAAAATAATTCCGTATCCACCAAAGGTAATAATAGACCGCGCCAATCGATTGGCTCGGTCTACCTTTTTCCTGAACTGATCAAAATTTGATTTTGGCATATTTAAAAATTAGAATATCTACTCCATTTTTTTTAACTCTTTCTGAACTGACTCGCTGGACAGCGGTAAATACCCATCCTTGACCACAATCTTTTGGCCCTCTGTACTGAGCACAAATTTTAAAAATTCTTTAATTAGCGGATCAAGCGGTTTATTGGGATATTTGACAATATAAATATACAAGAAACGGGATAGCGGATATTTTTCCGTTAGCACATTTTCATAACTTCCCTCATAACAAGGTCCGCCCTCTTTTTCAGCAATTGAAATAGTTTTAACTCCGGACGTCTGATATCCAATCCCACTATAACCAATTCCAAATTTATCCTCTGTAATGCCCTGAACCACTGAGGCTGAACCTGGTTGTTCCTTGACTACGTTTTTAAAATCGCCTCGTTTCAAAACATTTTTCTTGAAAAATCCATATGTTCCCGAAGCAGAATTCCGGCCGTAAATACTAATGGGTTTATTCATCCACATACCTGTTAAATCTAACTGACCCCAGGTATTCACCTCTTTGGGGAATCCACGACTCCGGGTTTTTGAAAAAATTGCATCGACTTGCTTTAAGGTTAAGCATTCAATGGGATTATCTTTATGTACAAACACTGCCAGTGCATCCAGTGCTGTACGAATTTGGGTAGGTTTAAACCCATATTTTTTTTCGAACGCATCCATTTCTTTGGTTTTCATTGCCCGTGACATTGGGCCGAATTGAGCCGTACCTTCAATCAATGCCGGTGGGGCAGTTGACGATCCCTTTCCTTCAATTTGGATATTCACCAGTGGATAATACTTTTTAAATTGTTCCAGCCAGAGGGTCATCAGGTTGTTCATGGTATCGGAACCAATACTGTTGGCATTTCCACTAATTCCAATTGTTTGCTGATATTCGGGAAGCTTCTCATCTACTTGAATTACCTGTCCGAACAATAACTGAGCAGAAAGTATAACTGAAAACACCACCCACCAATTTTTTAATTTAAACTGCTTCATATAATTCCTTTCAATTTTTTAGTGAACAATAAAATTATCAATCCAATATTACAGACGTGTTACAAAATCGATAATTCTTTTTATTTTAAGAATTATCTGATATTACAAAATGTCTTTTTTAAAAATTCACTGTAATTTGAGTGCGAATCTTAAATATAGAATCAGCATCATTTACTTGTGGACTCTCAATCTCACCATTGATTTGTAGTCGGGTATTTTTACCAAAATAAACAGCAGGCCCAAACCGAATAAAAAGTGTTTCGTCATCTTCAATTTGATCATTCGGTTCGATGAATGAAATACCTGCGGCAATTTCCCAGGCATCCAAACCGGCAAGTTGAACATTTGGTTTACTTAATTTAGTTTTCCAGCGCCCGGTAACATCAAAAAGGGTGAATTGTCTGTCTTGTTCCAAGTCCATTATATCTTTACTAAATTTTCCAAATACAAAACCACCTTCTATATCAAATCCTTGCGGCGCATATATGCCAAAATCCGGAGCAATAGTATAAGCATTTCCTGTTCTATCCATAACGGAGTTTTCCATTCCCAATTGATTTAAAGCGCCGGATGCACCCACTTCAACTACTTTAGACAAAGGGACATTGATTCGTCCGGTAAAAAGCTTTCCATTATTCACAAAATATGATTTGTTCCTTCCGGCATCTTCGCGCACACCTACACCGGATCCATTAGAATAATTCAAAGCGAATTGAACCTTTTGCTTGATTTCACCTCGAAATTCCAGTCCGATGTGCCAGGAGGATAATAAATTTTCTTCTAAAAATGAAGCAACTGCACTTCTTTCCACCAATAACAAATTACCCGAAGAACGCAATTCTTCCCGCCATACGGGCACTTTAAACTGTCCTGCTTTTAGCTTGAATTTTTCAAACAGCCGGAAATTTAATAACGCATCTTTTAAGGAGGGTGAATTATCACGAATTTCTACCTGAAACATAGTAGAGATAAATTCGGTCAGTTTAGCATCTATTTTAAGACGTCCGCGGCGTATTCTGAATCCGTTATTGGTCCGATCCGCATCATTTTCAATATCACTGGTAAATAAATGCTGTAATTGTGCTCGCCCGGATAATTTCCAGCTTTCTGATTTGCTTGTCTTAACCTCCTGTGCGTCCAACATTCCAAAGTGAACAAATATAATCGTAATTAAAATGTAACAAGACTGTAATCCATTCTTCATATTACGTCCTAAAATTACAAGTTTTTACAATTTTAAAAAAAATTAAAAAAATAATCCTAATATTAATATTTTAATGTTACAATTCTGTTACAATTTTAGTTTTTTCTTAAATAATTTTGAGGAAGTAGTTAAATAAGATGATTATTTTCTTGATATTTTATCTCAACTACTATTTCTTGTCACTGCTTTGATCTTAATACTTTAGGTAAATATGCTAACTGATCAAACAATTAAAAATGTTGCCTTAAGAAAAGCAAAAACACAAATTCCTAATATTCCAAACATCACTAAATTTCCTTTAATTTATCTTGTTCCAGACATACGAAACGGAGGATTTTGTGAGTCCTGAAACACGATCAAAGATTATAAAAGTCATTACCATTATTATTACTGTCTATTTGTTCTTGCTCAGCATCAAACTCCTGGGTCATTCTTTAAAGCTCTTTGGAAAAGGATTTGCAGAAACGCTCATCATTATGACATCCAATCCGTTTGCAGGATTAATTATTGGGATTGTGGCAACCAGCTTGATTCAAAGTTCATCTACTACAACCTCCATTGTGGTGGGACTTGTGGCAGGAGGGGCTTTAAATCTTGAAAATGCGATCCCAATCATTATGGGAGCAAATATAGGCACCACCATTACGAATTCGCTGGTATCCATGGGTCATGTAAGCAGAAGAATTGAATTTAAACGAGCCTTTGCCGCCAGTGTGGTGCATGATTTTTTTAATATTTGTGCGGTTATTGTCATTTTTCCGATTGAACTTAATTTCCACTTTATTGGTAGAATAGCAACTTCACTGGAAAAAACATTTGCAGGCGCCGGGGGATTGAAAATGTTCAATCCTTTAAAAATGGTCATCGATCCTGCAATTGATTTTATCGATTACATATTCTCATTTATTCCTTATGCC
>CAZVKP010000047.1:0-12529 GCA_964627635.1 uncultured Calditrichaceae bacterium
TGTGCCCCCTGGGGGGCGGCATAACATGCGATGCCGGAACTTTTGATTTTGAAGTTACTGTTAACGGAGAAACATATCAGGTATCGACAACCATTAATGAAAATGATGATAATGAAACGATTTTAAATAATATCTCAACAGCAGTAAATAATGTGAGCGGAATTACGGTAAGTGCCTCTGTTATTCAAGACACCGAAGATACCGGACGCCTGGTATTTACTTCGGATGAAACTGGTGCCGATTATGAAATGACTTTAACGGATACCACAGGCACTCTTCTGCAAACCCTTGGAATGGATGATTCAGTCGCTATGTCCGGGACATCCGGCGGCTATCTTTATGATTCCAGTGAACTGAACTCTATGATTGAGGTTGACGGTATTTCCATTCAGCGAAACACGACCACCATCGAAGACGCCATTGAGGGTGTATCCATAACATTACTGAAACCGCATCAAACGGGAGATACCCCTCTTACGGTGACAGTGGAAAATGATGTTGAAAGTATTAAATCTAAGCTGCAAGATTTTATCGATGCTTACAACCAGGTCGTCGATTTTATCGGCACCAACACGAATACCAATAGTGCGACCTTCGAACGTTCTCCGTTCAGTGGAGATTTTACCATAACAAATCTTAAGTTAGAACTTCGAAATATGCTTTCTCAACCGGTAACCGGATTAACAGAGGGAGATCCCACAATTTTGTCCGAAATTGGAATCACGGCTAATCGTGAGGGCAAACTAAGTATTTCGGATTCTGATACACTGGATGAATATTTACAAGACAACCTGGATCAGGTATCTGCCCTTTTCAATTCAACTGATGGGGTTGCCAACCGCCTGGTCGATTTCATGGATCCCTATACTGCCGGTGATGGCATCATTGAACAAAGAAGGGACGCTTTGCAGGATCAGATCAACAACATCAATAATCGGATCGACCGTATGGAAAATTTGGTTGATAAACGGATGGAAAGCTATCGACAACAATTTGCTGAATTGCAGGCGGCATATAATATGTATTCGTCTCAATCTTCTTATTTGAGTCAATTACAACAGGCAGGATTTATGTAATTTTAATCAATGAAAGGGGAATAAACATGGAAGTTTATTCTTTAAAACGACCTGGAGAGGATATGTTTCGGGCAGTCTCTCCCCCAAAAAACAACTTACAGGGAAGTAAGGTTAAACCGGACGAACAACCGGAGAAGAACAAAATTAAAGAAAATGAACCGAATAAAATAGTTCAACCGACAACCAACTTTCCTAAATTGATGGAAATTGCCCAACAGGTAAGTGAAAAATTAAAGAATGCCGGAGTCAATATTCAATTTGAAGTGAACGAGGAACTTCAGCGGGTAATCATCAAAGTAATGGATCCGGTTTCGGGAGAACTCATCCGGGAAATTCCTCCGGAAGCATACTTAAAAACAGTTGAACTTATTGACGATACCAGCAAGATATTAAAGATGGAAGGGATTGAGGTAGACGTCCGATATTAAAGGAAAGATATGACTGCAGAAATACAAACTCAACTTAATATAGTTCATCGAATACTCGATGGTATACTGTCACTGAGTGAAAAAGGAATACATTTTCTTGAAGGAAATGATTATCACAGTTTTATGAATCTCATTAAAAAAAGGGAAAATGAATTATTAACACTCGCAGAAATAAGACAAAACATGCATATTTCAGCATCTTCCGGTTTATCAGAGTTTGAAAAAGGTGACATTAATAAGCAAATTCAACTGAAAATTGATAAATTCACTAAAGTTGATCAAAAAATATTCGATATTATTAAGTGTAAGAAGAGAGAATTAACAGATAAGATAAATCAAGTGAATCAGGGAAAGAATTTTTTAAAAACATTTAAAAATCAGGCGAATAACCAAGAAATCTTTTCTCAAAAGATATAACAGGGATGGTGTTAAATATGAAGATCAATGAGATAAGTAAATTAACAGAAGTGTTAAATGTGAAACAAACAAAAAAAGTAGAGCGAGTTGACAAAGAGAGCAATTCTGATAAAGTAGAACTTTCTAAGGAAGGAAAGGCTTTATCGAAGGCTTCAAGTAACTTGACTCCTGAAAGGATTGCTGAAATTTCCAAAAGAATTGAGGAAAAATTTTACGATCGAGATGAGGTATTGAATGTTGTTGCAGAGCGACTGATAAATTCCACTCAATTCCAGGATCTAATTGAGGGCAATCGATTCGATAAAAACTTATAATTAATCCCCGGGAAATAGAGTGCAGAATTTTTAAACCGCTGACAATTTCCCTGTTTTCTTTCCAATTTCGTGCCAAAATCCTAGAAAACTTGCAATTCTCGCATATTTTTACTTGACATCTATCGTTTAATTTACCAAATTTTATCATATTTAATAAACTTATTCCAATTTAAATAGGAGGCCAATATGAACCGGAAAGAATTAGTGGATGCTTTGGCATCAAATACGGGTGCAAGTAAAAAAGAGACAAATGCTTTTTTGGATGCATTTTTAGACACAGTGAAGGGTGAGTTAAAGAAAGACGGTTCTGTGAATTTAGTTGGATTCGGTTCTTTCAAGGTAGTCGATAGACCCCCCAGAGAAGCCAGAAATCCGAGATCCGGAGAAAAAATTCAAATCCCTGCTCGCAAAGTTCCTGTATTCCGGGCTGGTAAAGGTTTAAAAGAAATGTTTTAAAATTTGAAGAACCTTTTTCGGCAAGATTTTGAAGACAATTTAAGCTGGTCGTAATGTGACCAGCTTTTTTATTTTACTAATGCCCGCAAATACTCTCTTCGCATTTTTGCAATATTAACTAAAGAGATTCCTTTTGGACAAACAGCCTCACATTCCCCGTGGTTTGAGCAATTGCCGAACTCCTCTAAATCCATTTGTTCAATCATAGCTAAGGCTCTCTTCTTCCGCTCCGGTTCACCCTGGGGGAGCTTAGCAAACTGAGAAATTTTGGCGCCAACAAATAGCGCTGCAGCGGCATTGGGACAGGCAGCCACACATGCACCGCAACCAATGCACTCCGCGGAATCCATGGCTTCATCTGCCACCTCTTTCGGTATGGGAATAAGATTGGCTTCGGGAGCACTTCCGGTGTTTACGGAAATATATCCGCCTTTTTGTAAAATCCGATCAAAAGCACTTCTATCAATCACTAAATCTTTAATAATTGGGAATGATTTTGCTCTGAAAGGTTCAATAGTGATGGTATCCCCATCCTTAAAGTGGCGCATATGCAGTTGACAGGTTGCAGTTCGTTCATTTCCACCATGGGCAATTCCATTGATTATTAAACCACAGGTGCCGCAAATACCTTCCCGACAGTCGCTATCGAATTCAACGGGCACCTCTCCTTGTTTGATCAATTTTTCATTCAATACATCCAGCATTTCCAGAAATGACATATCCGGATTCACATCATCCAGATGATATGTTTCAAATTTCCCAGGCTTGGCAGGTCCCGACTGACGCCATATTTTTAAAGTTAAGTTCATATTGTTCATAGTTGCTTACTCCTCTACTTGTAGCTCCGTTGGGTGGGTTTTACATATTCAAAATCCAAGTTTTCCGCATGGAGTATGGGCATTTTTCCTTCTCCAGTGTATTCCCATGCACCGACAAAAGTAAAGTTTTGGTCATCCCGCTGAGCTTCACCCTCAGAAGTTTGATACTCTTCACGAAAATGTGCACCACAGGATTCATTGCGCTGAAGGGCATCCAGGGCGATCAACTCACCCAGATCCAAAAAGTCTGCAACCCGACCAGCAAATTCCAGATTCTTATTTAATTCTTCCTTTTCACCCAAGACAACAACATTTTCCCAAAATTCTTTTTTCAATTCCGGCAATTTTGACAATACAGATTTCAATCCGTTTTCACTGCGGGACATTCCGGCATATTCCCAGAGTAATAAACCAAGTTCCCGATGAAATTCCATTACAGTTTTCTTACCCCTCACGGAAAGCAGTTGATTTGTAAAATCCGTAATCCCCCGTTCGGATTGATTAAAAGCATCATGATTTTCGGAAACTTCTTTGAGATCTGTCTGACTCAGGTAATCTCCAATAGTATAAGGAATCACAAAATAGCCATCTGCTAATCCCTGCATCAGTGCGCTGGCACCCAAACGGTTAGCGCCATGATCCGAAAAGTTGGCTTCACCCAAAACAAACAGACCGGGGATATTGCTCATCAGATTATAATCCACCCAGAGACCACCCATGGTATAATGCAGCGCCGGATATATTCGCATAGGGGCCTTGTAGGGATTTTCGCCGGTAATCCGTTCGTACATCTCAAATAAATTCCCATACTTCTCACGGATATAATCGATTCCATTTTTAGAGATAGCATCCGCAAAATCCAGGTATACAGCCCTGCCTGTATCGCCTACACCACGCCCCTCGTCACAAACCGCTTTGGCAGCTCGTGAGGCAACGTCCCTGGGAACCAAATTACCGAATGCCGGATAACGTCTCTCCAGGTAATAATCCCTTTCCTCTCCAGGAATATCCTGAGGTTTACGCGAATCCCCCTTTTGTGTGGGCACCCACACCCTGCCGTCATTCCTCAAACTTTCACTCATCAGGGTGAGTTTTGATTGGTAATCGCCAGATACCGGAATACAGGTGGGATGAATCTGCACAAATCCGGGATTGGCAAAATAGGCTCCCCTTTTGTAACAGCGCCATGCGGCTGTTACATTTGAATTTTTGGCATTGGTAGAAAGGTAGTAGGCATTTGAATATCCTCCGGTTGCCAGCACTACCGCATCTGCCGAATATGATTCAATCTCTCCGCTAAGGAGATTTCGAACCACAATTCCGCGAGCCTTCCCATCGATCAAAACTAAATCCAGCATTTCTCTTCGGGGAAATAACCGAACCTTTCCGGCGTCTACCTGGCGGAGAAGCGATCCGTAAGCACCCAGCAAAAGCTGCTGCCCGGTTTGACCGCGGGCATAGAATGTGCGGGAAACCTGTGCCCCGCCAAACGAACGGTTGGCTAATAAGCCGCCATATTCCCTTGCAAAAGGGACTCCCTGGGCAACTGCCTGATCGATAATGTTAGTACTAAGTTCAGCCAGACGGTAGACATTCGCTTCCCGGGAACGGAAATCACCACCTTTTACCGTATCGTGAAATAGCCGCCAAACACTATCCCCGTCATTCTGATAATTTTTTGCAGCATTAATTCCACCCTGAGCGGCAATACTGTGGGCACGGCGGGGAGAATCCTGAATACAAAAGTTTTTTACATTATATCCCAATTCTGCCAGTGAGGCTGCGGCAGAAGCACCTGCTAAACCGGTTCCCACAACAATAATGTCAAATTTCTTTTTATTTGCAGGACTTACCAAAGATATTTTATTTTTCCAATTCGTCCATTTATTTTCTATGGGCCCATCGGGAATGTTTCCATCTAATGACTCACCTTTGGATATTTTTCCGTCATAAACCATTTTTTCTCCTTAATTAACTCATCAATAAACAAAATAAATCCAGACCGGTATGACAATGTATCCCAACGCTAAAAGTATCGCCAATATGGTTCCCAGACCATAAAACAGGGGGGTTAATCGGGGGCTCATTGCACCCAGACTCTGGAGAGCGCTCCAAAAACCGTGGCGTAGGTGAAAGCCTAAAAATAGCATTGCTGCCACGTAACTGATCACATAAATTTCTTTTTGAAATACTTCTACAACCAGGCGATGCAGATCCCTGATCTGTTCACCATTGGAGTTGACCACATAACCGGCTTCCATACCAGGGCCGTATTTAAATGTGATTAAATGTATTACTGTAAATACCAAAATTACAATTCCGGTGTAAATCATTGTGGAAGAAGAAACCGTCTTTTTGCTGACCCGACCGGCGCTTTTGTAACTTTTATATTTAATTTCTCGAGCCTCTTTATTTTTTAATTTCTCAATTGTGGCAAGTACACTATGAAAAAGGAAAGCCACAAGTATAATAATTTCTGCAATGTAGAGCAGCGGACCTAAACTGATTAATTTATGGGAATAATTATTGAATGTTGCCGGATTGCCACTAAACAACGTGAGGTTACCAATTAAATGCCCAATAACGAATAAGAAAAATAACAATCCCCCGGTCGCAATGATAATTTTTTTACCGACGGTACTCAGAAATAAGTTTTTGATCGGATGTCCAGCCATTTCTGTCTATCCTTATTTATGCTTATAGATTTTTGTTGAATTTCAACAAAAAGCAATCTTTTTAGATTACCATAAAATCATATTATCAACAATAATTTTGTGAAAATATGATTAGTTTTGTTATTTATTGCAATAAATTTATAAAATGCAAGTACCCTAATGTGCCCATTAAACCGCAAAATATTCAAAGCCGACGAACCGCTGTTCAACCTTAATTCTATTAAAATAATGAATGAAACAATTATTTATAAATCAGCAAAAAAGGTCACTCCAAATTTAGAATGACCTTCTGCCATGATGAATTCATTTAAAAAAGCGGCGGTTATTCATGATGTTCTTCCATATGCTTTTCCATCTCTTGGTTGAAGTAAGCCTTATAAAATTTTTTGACAAGCTCGCGCAGTTTTTCTACATTGGCTAAATCAGTGGTTTGTTTGGTTTTCATGGCATACACCAACATTTGATGAAGCAAGGTCACTTTGTGCTGATATTCCTTGTATGCCATCTGATCACTTGCATCTACCGGTTTAATCCGCTGGGTCAAAAAATAAGCATCAACAATATCCTGGATTTTCTGGGCGTGTTCATCTTTGTTATCAATCCAGCGTACCAGTTGATTGTAATTAACGGAGCTTTTTTCAGAAAGCTGTTTAATTTGTTTCATTGACTTTTCCACGGTGGTAATATGCTCTTCAATCATATCAAAGCGCATTTTATCCCCGTAAATACCACAGGGAATTTGACAATGTGCGAAAAGTGAGTTCACAGAAATCAGTGAAATCACCAATGCAACTACGAAAATTACAGACAAATATGAATATCGATATAACATAATTCCTCCTCTATTTTATTTGAGTAAATCTTTGAGTTTCTTTTTAGCTTCATCTCCAAGCTTTTTTTCCAGTTTTTTCTTTTCTGCTTCCAAACGTTTTTCGATCTCCGCCCGTTTTTTTTCAATTTCACTACGGTTTTTTTTCAATGTTTCTTCGAATGATTTTAATTGGGCAGTTAATTCTTTTTGCTTCTGCACAATTAACTGTTGGAGTTGTTCACCATACTTCGCCACCTCCTGGCGCACTCTCTGATCCAGTTCCTGACGGGCTTTTTCAATTTCGCCTGATATGAGTTGCTTAACTCTACCGGCAATTAAATTATCCAGATTGCTTTTTATTGAAAAATTGAGATCTTTACCCACTTTTTTAGCCGTGGCTTGAAAATCGATGCTATTTATGGATTGGGCAATAGAGCGGCTGAACTCCGCAATTCGAGGGTTCATTTGATTGGTGTTCTCATTAAATGCAAATTGCACGTGATTGGCATTAAATTTTACGTCCGCCAAAAACTCATCTCCTTCAAAATTCATTTCTGCGAAGATTGTTCCCTTACCTTGTGCGATCCTCGAAGGCAGCAAAGGAACATCAGTTAAATTCATATTTGTCAAAGGTATTTGCTGAAGACTGAGCTTGAAAACTTCCGAGGGCTCATCTCCTGTATAGTTGAATGTCCCGGTTAAATTTAATGAGGTTTTATCCCGACGCGTTCCACCAACTTTAAACTCCGTAGCTTTGTCGATCTTTTTCTGATCGGACACAATGTCATTCACAATCCCCGAAATGTTTAATCCATTTAAAATTTCTCCATTCAAAGATAGATTTTTCACCCAAAATTTAGGTAGACTTTTTTTTGAACCAAATCTTATATCTTGACCTTCCAATCGCGGTGGACTCTTTTTTTCCGGTTTGCCGGATTTTACTTTGCTCATATAGTATCTGGCTGTTCCAACATAACCGGTTACTTCCTGAAGCTTGCGAAGTACCCGGTTTCCGAAAAGGAGTTTAGCAACGTTTTTTACTGATATATCAGGAATTTGCGCTAAGTTAAGCACCCGCCGATAATCCTGATCAGCCCAATTTGTAACCAGATTTTTATTTGCTTTAATTTGTTGCATATCATCCTGAAAATTCTGTTTTATGTTCTGAAAATTCTTGGAAATTGAGTCAATTTCGGAATAAACACCATTGGCTGTAGTGAGAGCAGATTGGAATTCATTCACCGTTTTAATCTGATCAATTTTAATGGATTCAATTTGCTTTTGCAATTGGTTGATTTTGTCTTTATCGGGAAGATTATCTATTCTTTCTTCCCACTTCACAAAACTGTTTTGATAATTTTCTTTAAGTGAATCAATTTTCTGTGGACTTTTCAACTCGACCATTGTCCATAAGCTATCCACATTTACCTTTTTGGTATATCGGTTCATATTAAAAACTGGCATATCCGAGGTTTCTTGTTCTATTTTCTCCTGGATAAATTGTACCACTTTAGATTTTTTCTGAGGCTGTTCGGGAAGCTTACCATCGGTTTCTCGCTTGGAGTTAAATTTTAGACTATCCAATTGAATATTATCAATCACAAACTTTTTTGAAAGCAGCGGCTCCAAAGCCATATCGAATTCAGTTTTGCCGGTTTCAAACAAATTATGCCAGGTATCTTTGGGATCTGTTACCTGTAGACGATTCCATTTCATATTTAAATTGGCGAAAGAGAAATCAACACCCTCAAATTCCACTTTTGCTCCCACAACCGAACTCCCAATCGCCTCCATTTGATTTTCCAACCATTGATCTGTGAAAATCAGAAAAAGTGCAATGAAAATGGCAAATAGAACAAATAAAAAAATGATCCCTTTTTTACGCACTGTTAATCCCCCAAAAATTTCAATCTTTCGTAAAAGTTATATAGCTGAGACGATTTAATTAATTTAATCCATTTCCAATTTTGAACCTTTGGTTCGTATTTTTCCCGGTATGCAATTATGGATTTCTTTATTAACAGGAACATCGGATACAGTAAAATGATGGAAATCAATAAACTGCCCATCATCAATGTATTGTTAAATCCGGTATATGGCACGAACGGAGAATTGTACAAAGTTGTCCACAATCCTCGTATGGCAGTGAAATCTACCAGAACCACATATCCAACCGAATGAAAGAGGGTATCTGCCAAATATGCGATGGCACTAAATATTGCGTATGAAAAAATTGCAGTCGCCAAATTGACATTTAAAATAATAATCAGTAAAACAATTAATATGCTGAGCGGATTAATTAAAGAAGGAAGAAGTCCCAATGTCATCCCTAAAATAAATCCACCTGCTATCTGAGAGGGACTGGCTGCAGAACGCAATATTTTAATAAACTTACTGATAAACTGAATGACAAACATAGCGACTCCCAGTGAGAATTAAAAATATTTGTGCAAATTTATATTAAAAATGCCTTACATACAAATCAATATATACTCCCAGAAAAAAAGTCGTTATTTTCTACAAAGAGGGTATAGTCGAAATCTTTTATAAATATCAAATAAAAATCTAACTCAAACAAATAACCACCGAATCAAATGCACGCCAATAACTGCATAAATTCCGGCGATTACATCATCGATCATTACGCCTACGCCAAATTTCATTTCCTGGGATTGGTCAATCGGAAACGGTTTCCAAATATCAAATATTCTAAACAATACAAACGCTATTAAAAAGAGACGCCAATCCACCGGGACAAATAGCAGGCTCACGCCCATCCCCACCATCTCATCAATCACCACCAAAGAAGGGTCTTCTCCTTTTTCTTTTTCAACCATATTGCTGCAATAGATTCCAATGAGAAATAAGACAGTGAGAACAATAATCAGGTATAATGTAGAAATTGGCGATACAAGATATATCACCAACACAGTTAGAATGCTACCTGCGGTCCCGGGCGCCGCCGGAAAATACCCAACTCCCAGGCCGGTTGCTATCAGATAGGTAAAAAAGCGCATCGATGATCTCCGTTAGCGAACAAGTAAATGAAAATCTTAATTGAAAAAGGTCCAATAAATTCCAAACCGAAATAGCCGGAAAAATTCATTGAAACCATCCACAATCGCATAATCCTCAGACAACGTATTTTCCCAAATTAAAAATATAGTTGCTTTTTTAACATGTGCCAACACTTTGAAATCCAACAAGTGATAACCACCTGCATCAAGATTTGTTTTAACATACTGATTTGTCAAATAGTCATAGGACAACATCCGCCAATTCCCGATATAATGATAAATGGCATAGCCATCTAATTTTAAAGCATTGTCAAACAGGCTGATAGGTAAATTTATTTTCGTCACATTATTTATTTGAGGAATAAAGCTTTCCTGATAATTGGAACTATAAGTAAATTCATTATTCAAATGAAACCATAACAACTGGGTATCGAAAATTGTGGTAATACCGGCATTGTCAATTGATTTTTGTGCAAAACGAGATTCATCCGGTAAATAACTCCATTTATTTTTGAACTGATGATAAAATGGCTTTATTGAAAAATAAAATGCGTTCTGCCTGGAATTTTTCAAATTAAAGCTAATCCCTTGCCTTAGTGGCACTTCGCTGTTCACAATCTGAGTAATGGAATCATCTTTCCAGAACAGCGGAGCCAATGGGATATTTTGCGGCGCTTGAGAAATCTGAAATGAACTTACCACGCCTATTGGTAGTTTCCAGCCCAATCTTCCTTCTAATATCGCTGCATTTCCCACCTCTTGCATGGCATGATATCCGGCAGCGAGATTTACATTGATATTACCCCATTTTCGCTGTAACTCTATTTTTAGCTTGCTTTCCCATTGACCTTTTTCTTCCAAATGCAACGCTTTGGTAATTTGATTTCGTTTAACGTCTGTCAAAATTCGGAGCTTATTTTTCTCAAATTTTTTATTGTAATTTAATTTAATTCCAGCGGCATAAATCTGAATTTTACGCTGTTCCGAAAAACTTTGTGTTCGGTATTGTTCGCCCCATTTATTACCATAGGGCATCAAATTAAAATATTGAGTCGAATCCGGCTGATATTTGAGATTTACCCATAATAACTGCCCCACCCGGTGTACTTTGCGAATAACATCTACCAACGGGAAAGGCGTAATACGAAAGCGATGTCGTAATTGCCAATACCATAAATCGGCACTCAATTTTTTTGAGAATTGATGATGAATTTGTCCACGATAAGTGTTCACTTGTATTTTGGTAAAGTTAAATGAGCTGCCGTTTCGCACCAAATTATTACCGCCTAATCGGAAATAACTTTTTGGGGTAAAATACTGTTTTAAATTGGCATCCACATATGAGAGGCCAAATTGAAAGTCCTGTGTGTAAGCAACTCTGCTTATCGGTTTATCCGTGAGTTTTACCGGCACTGGTGATAATCGGTATTTCAGGTTATAAGGCACCGCTTGTCGGTTCTGAATGATTTCCATCGGAATAAATTGATTATCCCAGTATCCCCACAATGGAAGGATCAGTTGCATGTTTTCAAACGTATAATCCATGTAACCCGGCGGCATTCCTCGCCAGGTGGGAGCGCTTTGGCGTCCCATTTCTGCCAAAGATAAGGGAAAGAACTCACTTTGGTAAGACTGAAATTCCTCCCCGGTAATTTCAGCAATAACCGAAGAATCAGATGCTGCAAAAAGTGTATCTTGTTCAGTTTTTGTCTTTTCCGCCAATACACTTGCCCGGTAACAGGCTAAAATTAGCAAGAAAAAAACAACAAGCCGTGCTAATTTCATATGGAAAATAATCACTCCAGAATTGTCAAAATCTGATTGAGTTTTAAACGAACAGGTGCCCTGGGTTGTGATCTGGTTTTACCAATCGGAATCATGGCAACCGGACGTTGATTATCGGGTAATTCTAAAATTCTTGAAACAGCTTTTTCGTCAAACGCACCAACCCAACAGGAACCATAACCCAAAGCAGTGGCTGCCAGCATAAGGTTTTGAACTGCTGCTGCGGTATCTTGCAGCACGTATAAATGTCTCCCCCTTTCGCCGTAACGGGATGCAGAGCGTTCCGGAATTGCACAAACCACAAAGACCACCGGCGCCGCTGATAGAAATGATTGCCCGCCTGCCGCTGTCACCAATTTATCTTTGATTTGCTGATTATGAATTTGGTAGAAATACCATGGTTGTCTATTTCCACCGGATGGTGCCCAGCGAAGTGATTGCCGGAGTATATCCAAATGTTCCTCGGATAATGAAGCGTCTGTATATGCCCGGCAAGAACGACGTGCAAAAATAGGTTTTAAATTTTCAGGAAGTTTTTCAATATCCATTTTCTTTTCATTTTTATCGAAATCTACAAAAAATAAAAATCTATGGCAAAATATGAATTTTGTTTTTGCACAATATTAAAATTCCCGACTGGAAATTATTTCTTTGGGGACTCACTCAAATCCTCCCAAATACAAAAAATTATCATAGATTTTAAATTGACTCGCTTACCGTTTGCGTGACTTT
>CAZVKP010000048.1:0-2648 GCA_964627635.1 uncultured Calditrichaceae bacterium
TTGAATTCGGCAACAGACTCCGAATCCTGGAAAAAGTTTCGCCGGGCAATTTTTAAATAGTTATCCGAATACTTTTCGTTGACAGATGATCGACTTTGCGGTGAAAGTGGTGTCTCATAGTGGTCAAAAAATATTATGGGTATCCATGCCTTTGGCAAAAGTGAGCGAAACCATATATAGGAGTTTAGACATAATTCAATTATGGGAACGTTGCCAATCCCCTTCGGTCATTATGGTTTGTTAGTTTATAAAAGTTTGTTAAAGAATCTAAAAAGTCAAAGAAGTAAAATCGTGATGGGAGAGTTGTGTCCATATCATCAATAATTACAGTTAATTAGGTGCAACCAACTTTTATTGTAGTGTAGAATAATCTCAAAACAGATATAACCGGGATGTTGATCACTGTGAGATAAGTCAGACGTTTGAGAAACAGATAATTTAACTAAAAAATGCAAAAATAACGAAAACAACTTTGATTCAAATAAAAATCGCTCAATTTAGGTATTAGTAGGATTTGTATTATTTACGTTACTGATAGTGCGTCAAAACTTGGAAATTGTAGATAAACAATATCAAAATGTCGAGACTTATTCTCAGAACATTATTCAAAATGTTAATGATGCCATCATCGTTTCTCAAAAACAAAATGGTATTCAAATTTTTAATCAGGCAGCGGAAAAATTATTGAATACGAATATAAACCGGGTGCTCGGTAAATCCTTGTCTCAAATAATCACCGATAAAGAATGCGAAGAAATCCTTGAATCTGATTTTAGTGTTAAAGAGATGGATTGTACTATTAAAGGAAAGGTTAAGAATCTGCTGATTTCAAAAAATGTTTATAAAGATGTCCATGATCAACCCACAACTATTTTAGTTATACGTAATTTAACTGATCGAAAAAGATTGGAAGCACAAATTCAACGGCAAGAACGAATGAGTGCTCTCGGCCAATTAGCGTCCGGTGTAGCCCATGAAATCAGAAATCCGTTAAATGCCATTAGTACTGTCATTCAACAATTGAAAAGTGATTTTAAACCAGCTTCCGATAAAGAGGAGTATCTGGATTTAACTAAAATGGTTCACCAGGAAGTTAAACGAATAAACAATACCATTCAAAACTTTTTACGCTTTGCCAGACCTGAGCCTTTAAATCCTGAAATCTTCGATTTGAAAGGGATTTTTGAAACGCCGTGGTTTTGATGTTTACGCTGAAACCAGTGGTCCGAAAGGATTTGAAATCGTACAGAATAAAACAATTGACTTGGTGTTAAGCGACTATCGAATGCCTGAATGGAATGGATTCGTAGTGCTTCGTAAAATGAAAGCACTCAATCCTGAGATTGATGTGGTGATTATGACGGCTTATGGTAGTATTGAAGATGCAGTTGAGATCATGAAAGCAGGTGCGTACGATTATTTGACGAAACCCATAGATCTTGACGAACTTGAAAATTTAATTCAGCGTGTCCTGGAAAGACGAAATTTAATTACTGAAAATAGAAGACTTCGCGAACAGCTCAGAGAAAAGTATAAATTTAATGCAATTATTTCTTAAAGTGGTGAGATGGAAAATGTATTAAATACTGCTGCAAGAGTTGCGACAAGCAAAGCTTCAGTTTTGGTTCGGGGAGAAAGCGGGACTGGCAAAGAATTGATCGCACGTGCAATCCATTTTGCCAGTGATAGGAGTGAACAGCCTTTCGTTGTGGTAAACGTTGCCGCACTTTCCGAGAATTTAATTGAGAGTGAACTTTTCGGTCACGAGAAAGGGGCATTTACCGGCGCTACCCAGCAGCGGGAAGGAAGATTTGAACAGGCGAGCGGGGGTACTCTGTTTATCGACGAAGTGGGTGATATTCCTCTGCCGGTACAGGTTAAATTACTGTGCGCTATTCAACATGGTGAAATTGAGCGGGTTGGAAGTAACCGGAATCAAAAAATTGATGTCCGAATTGTTACTGCTACACATCGCAATTTGGAAGAAATGTTAAAATCCGGTAAATTCCGTGATGATCTATATTATCGTCTGAATGTTGTTACGATTGATATTCCGCCTTTACGTGAAAGGAAGGCAGATATTCCGGTTCTCGCGGATCATTTTTTAAATAAGTATACTCAAGAAAATTCAAAAAAAATTCAAGGATTTACCAGGGAAGCTTTAGATCAGTTGATGAAGTATCAATTTCCCGGTAATGTACGCGAGCTGGAAAATATTGTTGAACGGGCAGTAGTCATGAGTCGAAAGGAATACATTACAATAAATGACCTACCGGCTCAGATGAGAACTATAAAAGAAAAAGCCATTTTAAATCCAAACGATTTCGAGAATGACTATCAAACAAAAATACAAACAATTGAAGTGGAAATGATAAAGAATGCTCTTAACCAGACAAATGGAAATAAAAGTGCAGCCGCTCGTTTGCTTGGGATGACCGAACGGCACATTCGTTCCCGCATAGAAAAATTGGGACTAAAGTAAACGATTGAAAAGACCTGTATTTTCAGATTTGTACTGATTGACTATTTTATTTTTGCCTATCCCTCTTAAATTTCTCAATGCGCTAATGCTTATTAATTTAGCAGAAAATCATTATGCAAATTCGCCCCGATGGTAGTTTGTGTTCGACCGAATGGTCGAGAAATGC
>CAZVKP010000048.1:2658-12009 GCA_964627635.1 uncultured Calditrichaceae bacterium
ATTCTAACAGAGATATTTTTATAAACTGTTTATAAACAAATACATAATTGTTTTAGACTAATTTTGGCACAAGGTTTGATGACCCTTATGGTAACTTTATTTAATTTTTAGTTTAATTTTAACTTAAGGAGGTAGTAAAATGAAACGGTTCACTCAATTATCCCTGGCTGTAATACTTGGTGGTACTCTGGTCATCGGTGGCTGGGCACAAGAACAAGCTCAAACCCAGAATAAGAAAAGAGACAATGAGAAGGTAAAACTGCAACAGAAGAATCAGGTTCAGAATCAGATAATTCATGGTCCTAATTTTGTAGATGAAGATGGGGATGGATTTAATGATAATGCACCGGATCATGATGGTGATGGAATACCTAATGGACAAGATGCGGATTACACAGGTCAGGGAAAGGGAAAACGCCAGCAACGATTTATAGATGTGGATGGCGATGGCATTGCTGATAATGTTGGTATGGGGACTCGGAATGCATATGGGCGAAAAGGGAACAAGAGAGGCGGCTATGGCCCTGGAGACGGAACAGGTCATCAAGGCGTTCGTCCACAGGATGGAACCGGATTTGGCCCGGGAGCAGGATCGGAGAATTGTGATGGCACCGGTCCAAAAGGTAAAATCAATCGCGGAAATTCAAAGTAAGTGGTAATATTAGGGCACACCTATTTTTAACAGGTGTGCCCTTTTAAATATTGAGGTATGAATATGTGGTTAGAAAACAAATATTTAAGCACTCTATTACTAATAGGCATTAATATCTTGATAAGTGGAAGTTTGTTACAAGCTCAATTAAATTATACTTTATCTGTACAACAGCAATATAGTTCCAATCCCTTCCAATTACCCGAAACTGAAGGAGATCAAATATCTGAATTTTCGGTTGGCGTCCAAAAAAACTGGCAAAAATTTTCTCTTCAATACTTCGGGAGTTACATACGTTTTAATCAAAATCTGAAACGAAATTTCTATTGGCATCAGCTATTTTTAAGTGGAGGAGATGCCACCAATTGGTATGTTCGTTTGGATAATCGTTTGAATCGCACGGACTATAACATTTATGATTATTTTATTGCACAGGGAGGATTAAATCAAAGATTATCAAAGGGAAATTATTTGTTGCGCTTTGGAATAAATGGCTCGTTTAATCGATATCAAGAATTGGATGAGCTGAATAATATTCTTCTAAAATTCTATGGCTCAATCAATAGGTCGTTTCAAACAAAAACTTCTATAATTGGAGCTTTATCATTTAATTACAAGTCATATCTCGATAATAATTTTGAATTGACATCACCGGAAGAATCGGTGACTGATATTTCTAAGGCAATAAGCATTCTTAATGGTGGAGGAAATGGGCCCGGTAGTGGAAGAGGGGGACCCGGGCATGGAGATGGGACTGGTGCAGGTCAATGGTATTATCCTGAAGATGCGGAAATGAGTAATGCAGTCTCCCAAATGGTATTGTCTTTAAGAATTGCACAATCTCTATCAACTTATACGGGAATTGCTGTCCAATATTATAATCGAATTTCACTAACCGAAGGGGATCGCAGCATTGCTGGATTAGCCGACGGCTATCAAATGGAATCTCAAATTTTCGATGATCCGATGGGATACAGTGGTCAAACATATGGTATAGAACTGACCCAGATATTTCCGTTTCGAATAAAAGGCAGAATTGCCGCCTACAGAATCGGTAAAAATTATGTATCTCAAGGAATTTACTTAGACGAAATTAATTTTAACGAAAGTATTTTGAGAGAAGAAATAAGAAAAACAGTTTGGTTTACCATTCAGAAACAATGGGATATTAATTTGGCAACCCTTAATTGGCAGATAGATTACCAGTGGGTAGATAATGAATCCAATAGTTTTTGGTATCTTTACAACAATCAGTACATCTCAACCGGAATTCAATTGGATTTCTAAATGGAGAACACTTAATGAGTCGACCGGCACGATTTAACAAAAAAGCATTTGTCAGTTTTTCAGTTACCTTTATTGGGATCATTATCGCTTTAACCGGCATGGTATTATACTTTGCACCGCCCGGAAGAGTGGCCAACTGGGTTGAGTGGAAATTTCTGGGACTAACCAAGCAAGGCTGGCAGGCGATTCACACTATATTTTCATTCATATTTGTCATTGTTGCCAGTTTTCATATCTATTACAATTGGGTTATTTTTTGGAGTTACATTAAATCTAAGGTTAAGGCGGGAATTAAATATCGATGAAAAGACGGTACTAAAACGTTTATCCGGTGCAAAGATAAAATTTGATAAAGAAGAGTTGATGAAAATCATAGCAGAAAATAACGACTTGAAACCGGCTGATTTGTTAAGTATTATTAAAGGAGATCAGGTTAATAAATAGGTACACTCTCAATGAAATGTATAAGCTTAACGATATTTATCATGTTTTTGATGGGTCAGATGCTATTTGCACAATCAAGCGATTCGGTTGCTATTGAAATACCCTCCATACCCGATAGCATTCAAAAACGAGCAAAAACGCAAATGTTACAGCAAAAAAGCCAGAACCTGAAAGGATTTGTGGATTTTAATGCAAATGGAGTCGATGACAGGATTGAAAAACAGCGGTTACGGAAAGGTAAGGGTAAAGGTAAAGGTAAAAATTTGAAAATGGATCGGTTTATCGATCTTGATGGTGATGGTATATGTGATGGACGGGAATCCGGAATTGGTCTGCGAAAGATCTATCGAAAACGAAAAAGACATTCCAACTCTCCAAATTGATTAACCACTGCAATTTAGGAATACTTTTTTCAAGCCTTTTTTATAAAAAAATTAAAAAACTGGACAATTTCTATTAGCATTTCTTATATTGACCGTTAGTTTGAGAAATTATGAACAAATAAAATAATTAAGTTCAGGGAGTGAAACATGAAATATAAAATTGAAACTGAAGTTGTGCACGGAGTACATCAAACTTGTCCTTCAACAGGTGCGCTGTCAATGCCCATATATCAAACATCAACATTTGTATTTAAAGACTCAAAACAGGGAGCACGCCGCTTTAAAGGTGAAGAAGACGGTTATATCTATTCCCGCTTAGGTAATCCCAACACGGATTGCCTGGCGCAAAAAATTGCACTTTTAGAGGGCTATGAATCCGGTGTAAGTGTTGGTTCAGGTATGGCGGCGGTGTCTAACGTGATTCTAACAGCCGCCCAGGCGGGTGATCATATTGTGGTGGATGATACCGTTTATGGCGGGACTCATTATTTAATAGAGGATGAGATAAGACGCATGGGAATCGAGGTTACCCGGGTTGATGCTTCTCATCCTCAACAAGTGAGTGATGCATTGAAAGCCAATACTAAATTGGTTTTAATTGAAACGCCTGCCAATCCCACTTTAAAATTAATTGATATTCAAGCAATTGCAGAAATTGTTCATCGCGGAAAAGCGCTTTTGTGCGTTGATAATACGTTTTTAACCTCTTACTTACAGCGTCCTGTGGATTTTGGTGCAGATATTGTTTTACACTCCGCAACCAAATTCATTGGTGGCCATGGAGATGTGGTTGCCGGGGTAGTTGCAGGGAGCAAAGACTTTATATCGAAAGCATATAAAGTTTCTACCCATTATGGATGGAGTTTATCTCCATTTAATGCGTGGTTATTGTTGCGAGGTTTGAAAACCATGGCACTAAGAGTGGAAAGAAGTTCCCAAAATGCACTAAAACTGGCCAAATGGCTGGAGGAACATTCTGCTATAGACCGCGTTTATTTCCCTTTTTTGGAATCGCATCCGCAATATGAATTAGCGAAAAGACAACAAAGGGGAGGGGGAGGTGTTATTGCATTCGAAATGAAGGGTGGCTATGATTCCGGTGAATCGCTGATGGATCATGTAAATCTTTGTACCTTAGCGGTAAGTTTAGGAGATTGCGATACACTAATCCAGCATCCCGCTTCTATGACCCATGCCAGTATGAGTTTTGAGGCTATGAAGGAGGCGCATATTACACCTGGCTTGGTTAGAATTGCAGTTGGAATTGAAAATGTAGATGATTTAACAGAGGATTTGGACCAGGCGCTAAAAAAAGTGTAGAAAAAATAGAAGGCGATTTAGTGCGACCTATCTTGTATCAAATTTACAAATATTAAATCTGCTTTACCAGGCGAAGATCCTAAATTTCCTATTTGAATTCAGGTAAAACTTGAGAGCATTACTCAAATCTTTTATGACCTGAATTTTTAGTTATTGACTTAAATACCAATTCCCCCTTAATTTTTATTTTTATAAAATTAATACCAGGTAAAATTGATAGAATTAGTTATTATTCTCGTCTCTTTCATTTTAACATTTTATTTTTCCGGCACAGAGACAGCATTTATCAGTGTCAACCGTGTTCGTATAGAAATTTGGCGCCGACAACAACGACGGGTTTCAGCATTAATTACGAAATTTCTCAGAGAACCTGAGCGTTTCATTTATACAACTTTAGTAGGAAATAATATCGCCAATGTCGCATTTGCGTCTTATGCCACAATTTATTTTAATGATTTTATTGATCCAAAACTTACCTGGCTTATCATCACCGGTTTAACAATTTTGTGGGGAGAAATTATACCCAAAACACTCTTTCGTAGTTTAGCTGATTTTATTGTGCCTAAAATTGCTCCGATTCTTGAATTTTTTCACTTCTTATTTTATCCTATGATCTGGATTGTAAAGCATATTAGTGGTTGGATTCTCAGGTTATTTCACCATGAAGAAAAGGAAATTGAGGAGTTTTTTTCCAAAAGAGATGTAGAAATCCTGATTCGAGAAAGCCAGGAAAAAGTAAAAATTGATCCGGTAGAAAGCCAAATTTTTAGTCGGCTTCTAACGCTTCGAAAGATGAAAGTAAAAGATGCAATGATACCCCGAACAGAAATCGTTGCAGTCAGTGAAAACACCTCACTCAGTGAACTCAACCGAGTATTTCAAAAATCTGGATTAACCAGGATTCCTGTTTTCCGAACTAATTTAGACGATATAGTGGGAATAGTTTTCATGAAAGATTTATTTACAAATCCCAATAATATTCACGAACTAATTAGAGATGCCATGGTCGTACCGGAAACAAAAAGGGGATCGTATCTATTACAGGAGTTTCGTGAAAAAAACACCACTATTGCCCTGGTTGTAAATGAGTATGGTGGTACAGCAGGATTGGTAACCGCTGAGGATTTAGTTGAGAAGTTAGTGGGAGAAATTGAAGATGAGTTCGATGTAACACCAACACAAATTCGCAAAGTAGATACAAATACCTACAGTATTAGTGGTCGGATAAAACTGGATCAGTTTATACAGGAATTAGGGGTCAAGTTGCCTGAAGGGAGCTATGATACCTTAGCAGGATTTGTCTTAAATTATTTAGGTCATATTCCCCGAAAGGATGAAGCATTTGAATATGAAGGAATAAAATTTATCATTACGCGTGCCACGCGCCGTAAAGTTGAGCGTATCCGATTAATCCTACCCATTGAATAGATTTTGAAAAAACAAAAATTTTTATTATATTTAAAGTTCGATTAAATTATGAAAATTTTGGAATTAAGGAAATTAAATCTGTTGTTTAAATTATTCATCGCCATTTCCATAATTATTTTCTCACTACTTTATCAATCCATATGGTATAATTTTGGTTTCATTTGTTTGGCTTTAATATTGATTAAAGTTCAAAATGTGCGGCTGATCCGGTTTCGTTCAATTTCTTATGGCCTATTCCTGTTTTTATTGATCATCTTTATTTTTCGGTCATTTTCCGGTTATGGAAAAATATTCTTAAATATCACAAATACTATCAAATTAACATCCGGTGGTATTTATCAAGCAATTATAACAGTTGAACAGTTTTTGCTGGTATTTTTATACATTGGCCTGGCCATCTATTCCAGTAGTAAAGAAGAAATATATTATTACTTCCGTAAATTTTCCGGTACGCCTGCAAACGACACTAATTTATTTAGAAGAATTGGCAGAATAGGTCTTTTTGTTATTTACTTGCTTCCCGAACTGTTCACGCGAGGCACTCAAATAAAAGAGCAACTAAACCACGAAAAACAA
Source organism: uncultured Calditrichaceae bacterium (assembly GCA_964627635.1). Taxonomy (GTDB): domain Bacteria; phylum Calditrichota; class Calditrichia; order RBG-13-44-9; family RBG-13-44-9; genus CAZVKP01. The sequence continues at coordinate 8,749 of CAZVKP010000048.1, forward strand.
TCGAAAGGGCGGATAAAGAAGCGTATGAATGAAGTAATTGAGTCAATCGGCAATTTCGTTGTTCAAGTGCTGCAAAAAGCGGAAAGTCGGTACCCCGAATTTGTCGAAGAAACAGAAAAATCATACTTTAGACCTTTATCGCTGTGGAATAAACGCCACCTGTCTGTATTTAGTATTATAATTATTTTTCATGGGTTTATCATTTGGATTTAGGATATGGCGGTGCGGAATATAAGATATTTAGTTGAGTACGATGGCACCAATTATCATGGATGGCAACGTCAGAAAAATGCGATAACTATCCAGCAGGTTATGGAGGAAGCTATCCATAAATTAACGCAGGAGGATGTCAATATTATTGCTTCTGGAAGAACAGATTCAGGAGTTCATGCCAGAGGTCAGGTGATTAATTTCAAATTGAATAATAACTTAGAGATAGAGAAACTGTTTTTGGGAACAAATTCTTATCTACCGGATGATATAAGGATCAAAAATGTGGACGAAGTTCCTGAACGTTTTCATTCGCGTTTTGATGCAAAAAAACGAACTTATCATTACTACTTAATGTTAGGGAGAACAGCAATATATCGGGATTTTTGCTGGCAATTTTTTCAAAGTTTGGATTTAAAAAAACTTGAATTACTGGCACCAATTGTGATTGGACAGCACGATTTTTCCGCATTTTCAAAAAAGATTGAAGAAATGGAAAATTATAAATGTGCTGTTTATGAATCCGAGTGGTTCCGGGACAAAGATTTTTGGATTTATCGAATTGTTGCAAATCGGTTTCTACACGGAATGGTGAGAACTCTAGTGGGTACCATGGTAGATGTTGCAAGAGGACGCTTTACGGTGCAGGAGTTTAATGACATTTTTACTTCAGGAAATCGTAACAAAGCAGGCGGAGCAGCACCAGCCAAGGGCTTGTTTTTGGAGCAGGTAATGTACAATGAATCAAATTTTAATTAATTGTCAACTTTGAAATTCGAACAGGATTTAATGAACCAATGAAAAAACCAAAAAAAACAAGATTCAAAAACTTTTTTCTGCTTTTTGGTTTGAGCAGCATCCTTCTATTTTCAACGCAATGTGATTTCCAACGTCAAAAGACTGAAAAAACCAAAGACTCATTATTCCTCCAAAGTGCCTATGCACAGGATGATACCGCCGAAATAAAGAGAGAAACCCTAAATCTTTACGATTCACGGCACACTGCAATTACCCGTGCTGCAGCTAAAGCGGGGCCAGCAGTTGTGGGAATCAATGTCATACAAGTAAAGCGATATATTCAACGCAGCCCATTCTCTACCAACGATCCTTTCTGGAAACATTTGTTTCCGGAATATTTTCAGGACAGGGTTTACGAACAGCCTATTGAGAGTCTGGGAAGCGGATTTATTATTTCCCCCAGCGGATATATTGTTACCAATGAACACGTGGTGGCAAATGCCGAAAAAATAATAGTTACCTTATCCGGTGGTGAACAGCACGATGCTGAATTGATTGGTACAGATCGTGATTTGGATATTGCGTTATTAAAAATAGATGGGAAGGATATCCCTTATTTGGAGTTTGGATCTTCTAACGATTTAATTGTTGGTGAATGGGTTATTGCACTGGGAAATCCATTCGGATTATTTGAACTGAATGATGAGCCAACCGTTACAGCCGGAGTTATCAGTGCAATTAACCGAGACTGGGGCCGAAGTGAGGAAACCGGGCGGATTTACAAAGATATGATCCAAACCGATGCTGCCATAAACCACGGCAACAGCGGGGGACCATTGGTAAATTCTCTGGGACAGGTTATTGGTATGAATACTTTGATATACACACCCAGCCGCTATCAGCAAGGTTTTATTGGAATCGGTTTTGCTATTCCAATTGATCGGGTGCGTAAAATTGTTGAGCAAATTAAAAAAGAAGGTGGTGTTAATCGAAACTATTGGTTGGGGTTCAGAGTGCAGAATTTAAACCGGATTATGATTCGGGCTCTGGGTTTAGACATTGATCATGGTGTTATTGTTACAAATGTTGAAAGTGGAAGTTCTGCCGATAAATCCGGTTTACAACCCGAGGATATTATATTAAGTGTCGAAGATCAAGCTGTTCAAAACTCCCGTGATCTGTTAAAGATTTTGAATAATACCGATTTACAAGTGGGAAGTGAGATTAATTTGGAAATATTACGAAATAAAAAACCCAGGTCTGTTAATCTTAAACTCATTGAGAAATCGTAGGCAAAAATGATTGCAAGATACACATTACCTGAAATTGGCGAAATTTGGTCAGACGAAAATAAATTTCGGATCTGGCTGCAAATTGAAATCCTGGCATGTGAGGCTCAAGCAGAATTGGGAAACATACCGGCTAAAGCCGTTAAGGAAATTCGTAAAAAAGCGGATTTTGATGTGAACCGGATTCTGGAAATTGAAGAAACTGTACAGCATGATGTGATTGCTTTCCTGACCAATGTGGCTGAATATGTGGGTCCCGATTCCCGCTATATTCACTATGGTATGACCTCTTCTGATATTCTGGACACAACTCTTGCGGTTCAGATGCGTCAGGCGGGGCAATTAATACTGTCTAAACTGGAGACGCTAAAAAATGTACTTGCTCGCCGCAGTGTAGAATTTAAAGACACTGTTATGGTGGGTCGTACGCATGGTGTTCATGCTGAACCGATTACATTTGGTCTTAAATTGGCACTGTGGTATAGCGATACTTTGCGAAGTATTCAGCGATTGCAAGCGGCAATCCAAACCATTTCCGTTGGACAAGTTTCAGGGGCTGTTGGTACATACGATCATCTTGATCCTAAAATAGAAGAATATGTTTGCCGAAAACTCCAACTTACCCCGGCGCCAATATCAACTCAAATCATTCAACGGGATCGACACGCAGATTATCTCAATACCATGGCACTTGTTGCAGCCAACCTCGAGAAAATTGCAACTGAGATACGGCATTTACAAAAAACGGAAGTCCTCGAAGTGGAGGAACCATTTGGTAAGGGACAAAAGGGATCCTCTGCAATGCCGCACAAAAAAAATCCTATTGTATGTGAACGAATTGCGGGTCTTGCTCGTTTGGTAAGAGGCAATGCAGTGCCCGCAATGGAAAATATTGCTCTATGGCATGAGCGAGATATTTCGCATTCATCAGTGGAACGAGTGATAATCCCGGATACCACCAGTGCTGTGTTTTACATGTTGCATAAAATGAATGGCGTAATAGATAAGCTGGCGGTAAATGCTG
>CAZVKP010000048.1:12019-12362 GCA_964627635.1 uncultured Calditrichaceae bacterium
AAAAAATGAAGCAGAATTTAGATCAGACACACGGACTTATTTATTCTCAACCTGTTCTCCTAAAACTCATTGAAAAGGGATTAAGCCGGGAAAAGGCTTATCAAATTGTTCAAAAAAATGCAATGAAAGTTTGGGAAGAAGGAAAAGATTTTCAAGATATTTTAAAGAATGATCCTGAAATTAATGAATATTTTGAACACTCGGATATCGAATTAATTTGCAATTTGGAAAATCGCTTAAAAAATGTAAATTATATATTTAAGAAGTTAAAACTCATATAACCCGGAGGATTGTGGTGAAGATACAGGAATTATTTGTTGAAGGGAAAACCAAAAAACTTTTC
>CAZVKP010000049.1:0-12335 GCA_964627635.1 uncultured Calditrichaceae bacterium
TGGTTCCCATTAACACCGGGCTTAAGCCCGGTGTTAATGAAAACTTAACTAAAATCAAAACAAACCAAATTTATCACCATGTTTCCGCACAAAAAGTGAGGAAATGATGAAATACGAATTATTTAAAGAAGTAGTATTGCTTCGGGACATCCCCGCTAAAAAATTGAAAAAGGGAGATGTGGCTACAATTGTGGAATTTCATCCATCGGAAACTTCCGAAGATGGCTATTCTTTGGAAGTATTTAATGCACTTGGGGATACCATAGCAGTCGTGACTGTCTCGGAGTCTGAAATCGCACCGCTCAAAAGAAATGAGGTCTTTAGTGTGCGTTCTTTAGAGGTTGCTTAAATGTTCCTTCCTGCAGACTACAGCTCTGCGTGGTGCATAAAAAATGATCTCAGTTCTTTGGATATCCTGGTGCACATCAACATTTTGTTTAAAAAAAACGTTAAAGCGCTAATAAACCTCTCTCCGTAATCTCTGTGTTAAAAAAAAACATCTAAAGCAGTGAACCTCAGTTTCCGTCTCCAGTTTAGGCTTCAATTCTTCCTTGTGGCTCATACACCTGAAGATTAAAATAAAATTTCGTGCCCACATTTTTCTGGCTTTGCACTTCCAATGTAGAGTTATGCAGATCCAAATTTTCTTTGAAATTGCCAGTCCTAACCCGGTGCCCCCCTTCTCACGGCTGCGGCTTTTTTCCGCCCGATAGAAGCGGTTAAAAATGTAAGGGAGATCCTCCTCGGCAATGCCGTATCCACTGTCTGAGACTGTTACCTGTAAATGTCCGTTGGTTTGGTTGGACAACGCCACTTTTACCGAGCCCTTTGGTGGGGTAAATCGTAGCGCATTTTCAAGCAAATTGGAAATTGCCCGTTCGATGAGACCGATATCAGCCTTTACAAATGGTATTTTGTCGGGGATGACAGCTTCCAGATTTATATGATTTTTCTCTGCCTGTGCTTTATATTTCACAGTGACATCCTGTATTAACTCGGAAATTGAAAATGGTTCGGGATTGGGTTTCACCTGACTGGCATCCAATTTGGAAAGTTCAAATAAATCTTCCACTAATTTACTGAGTAAAGTTGTATTGTTGTAGATAATCTCCAAATAATTATTTCGTTCCTCGCTGGATAAACTCTTCTCCCTCATGGAAATGGTTTCCAGATATCCTTGCATGGACGCCAAGGGACTGCGAAGATCATGCGAAATGTTGGCAACCAGCTCCCGTCGCAGATTATCTGTTCGTTTCAATTCATCCATGTTAGATACAATGGTATCCGCCATCTTATTGAATGTTCTGCCAAGCTGGTCAATTTCATCGTCGCCTTTGGTTGCCACCCGTTGATTAAATTTTCCGGATTCAAATTTTTTAATGACATCGATTAATCGGTGCAATCTTCTGGTGATGAATGCAAACAGGAGAAGCCCGATAATGCCGGTGACAATTAAGATCAGAATGAAAGATTTAAGGCTGGTCTGGGTAATGTAACTTTCCCGGACCATATCCGCGACTGTGTCGTACTGCTGACTTCCCAGGATGATATATACATACCCGGCGCCATTTGGTCCAATGGGAATATGTGCGGCAGAAAAAGGTTTCTTTCGATGGGGATGACGCGGGTCCTCGCCGACAATGAGCTCTTCCCCGGAACTGTTAATGAAATTCTTGATCGGACCGATATCCACAAAATCTTTTTTTACTTTTTTTGAAGGGTCGGCAAAGAATGCCAAAATTTTTCCGGATTCATCCAGTAAATAGATTTCGATGCTTGGATTAAACACCATCATGTAATGGATTTTATCTTTGATTTTGGCAATTGAGAGGGTGTCTTTCAGGAATGGGGTTAGCTCATCTGCCATGTTTTGGGCTAAAGAAATATTCAATTTTTGTTCGGTTTCATCCACAAATTTCATGGAAGATCTTACGGTAATAATTGTTTGTGTCACTCCCAGAAATATTAAAATGAGCAAAAATGTAAGGGATAATTTACCGTAGAAAGATTTTTAAAATTTTTTCATTGTTCCAATTCCTCTGGTTCAACAAAACGGTATCCAACTCCCCAGACCGTTTTAATGTAAACGGGATTTGTGGGATCTTCTTCTATTTTTGCCCGGAGGCGATTGATATGTGAATTTACGGTATGATCGTATCCGTCAAAATGATAACCCCACACAAGGTCGAGTAATTGCTACCGGTCGTATGTTCGTCCGGGATGTTTCGCAAATTGCACTAACAAATCAAATTCTTTGGCAGTAAGCTCCACTGTCTGGTTTGTAAGTTGAACTTTTCTTTTAACCGGATCAATTTTTAAGTCACCGAATTGGAGAATTTTAACATCATCGTCTTCACTCTCTTTGGAATTCACTTCCATTCGTCGGAAAATGGCTTTTATACGGGCGATCAGTTCCCGAACACTAAAAGGTTTTGTAAGATAATCATCCGCACCAATTTCCAATCCCAACACCCGGTCAAGTTCTTCATTTTTTGCGGTCAACATCAGGATAGGAGTAATGGAATTCTCTGCCCGGATTTTTTTACAGATTTCGAAGCCTTCCACTTTAGGTAACATGAGATCCAGAATGATTAAGTCATAGTGGTATTCCAAAGCTTTTCTGATGCCGGTGGCTCCATTTTGGGCTTCAACCAAAACCATACCCAGATCCTGTAAATGGATTCTGACCAAATCAATAATATTGGGATCATCTTCGATGATAAGGACTTTCTTTAAATTTTCCATTTTTATTTATCTTTGTTTTGCACAGTTCTTTGATTTTTTTAATATAATAAAGATATTTACAATTAGCCAATATGAAACGGAGCCAGCAAATATTATTTTACTGACTCCGGTGATTCTTAAAATATCCAATCGATTTTGATTAGTCTATTTTTGTAATTGTGAGTTTTGCAGCAGGTTCTTCCCAGTCATAGACTGCAGGATCCAAATCGCCCACACCTAAAATACCATCATGGAATCTGATTCTTTCTTCAGTCGGGACTCTAACCCCAGCATTTCCGCAGCAAGGACCTGGGATATGATCTTCCAATTCAGTATTTTTCTCGGTCCCGGCATCGTACGATCTCAGATAAAATTCTTTGCTTCCTTTGTTGGGAAGCTGAATATGATTGGCGCCGACGAAACCATCATTTGTATTGACCAACATGCTAACCAGAGAGAGTTTTGTGAAGCCTTTATCTGATTTAATTTCAAACTCTGCCGTTTCTCCTGGAAAAATTGGACCTGCACTTCCTAATATAACTCCATAATCATTTACCTCTGAGGAATTCCCCAACAGGTCAAGTATTGGATCATTTACCGCATCTTCTGCCACTTGTCTCAACTCATCGGAAGCAAACTGCCCTAAATTGAATAGTTTGAATCCGTTGGCATGCGTTGCTATAATGGCTGGTGACATGGGTTGACTTGCCCCTGGCCCGGTAGCAGGCGTTAAATTCTCAATGATAACTTCATACGTTGCCTCAGAATTAAATCCGTTCCCGCTCTTACTGAATGCCTGTTCATTGGCATCGGAATTTAGTGAATTTTGGGTTGAGAAATCTGCCCGTTCACTACAACCCCACATGAAAACAAACAGCGCCAAAAAACCGGATAAAACCATAAATCGTTTCATAATAAATCCTCCTTTTAGATTAAAAATAAATTGTAGCAGGAAGATGGAATAAGGTTATCACAATAGTATCACAAAACTTTAAACAGTTTATAAGATTTACCGGTCTTTAGGTTGATGTTTTTAGAGTGGGATGATATCTGCTTGACATTTCATTTGATTTATGTAAAATTACTTTTGATTGTTATGTGATTTATTTGCTTCACATTTTGCCATGTATATTGAGTTATCTTACGCTTCGAAAAAGTAAGGTGAGGGTATTTGTTTTAATTTTTATTGTTAATAAATAAAAAGGATTCAACGATGGGCAATTCCAACAATAAAGAGACCGGGCGCATCGCCTGGATAGATTTAACCGTTCCCAATGCCGAGCAGTTAAAGGATTTTTATAAGAAGGTTGTGGGATGGAAACCCGAGCCAGTAAACATGGGTGAATATGATGATTTTAACATGAATCCACCGGGAGGGGGCGATGCGGCAGCGGGCGTCTGTCATGCACGGGGTGCAAATGCCGCCTTACCGCCACAATGGTTGATTTATATTGTTGTAGAAAACTTAAATGAAAGTGTCTCCAAATGTATAGAGCTTGGTGGCGAAATTATTTCAGATCGACGGAATAAGGATGGTAGTGGTTTTTGTGTGATCCGGGATCCTGCCGGAGCAGTGGCAGCACTTTATCAGGTTAAAAGTAAATAAGACAGATGTAACTGTTTTTACCGGATGGAATTTAGACGTACATCGAAATTTATACCAGATTAGATTCAGAGTCAGGAAAATAAAACTTTTTGGTTTTTTTGAACAGTTATGTTGTGAAGTTAAAGACTACAGATATTTCCTCCAATAATACTTATCAAATGTGTTTAGGATATTCTTATCTTTTTCGCTGAGTGAATCTTCATTTATGGAACGTTTCAGAGACAGAATTTTTTGGAAAGGCACATCTGATAAAATGGTAAGTTCATCCTGATTCAGATTCTCATGTTGATCAAATTCTAATATTTCAATTATCTTTTTAAGCGGGATTTTATAAAAAGCATCCACCACACCCGGATCAAAAGATTCACCGATTTCACTTTCAATGATTCCCCAAACCTTTTCAACCGGTTCCCGGTCCCGATACTGACGTCGGGAAGTAAGTGCATCGAATACATCTGCCAGTGCCAGAATTCTTCCACCAATTGGAATTTCGTCAAAAGTCAATCCATCCGGATATCCGTTGCCATTCACTTTTTCGTGATGTGTGGATGCGATATGGGTGACTTGTTTTAGGTTTCTTGGAAAATGAATGCTGCCCAAAATTTGCCGGGTAACCGCCGGATGATTTTTGACAATTTCATATTCATCATCGGTTAGCTTGCCAGCTTTAAATAGCACTGATTCGGGTATACCCAACTTACCAATATCATGAAGCAATCCCGCATAGCGAAGTTGTTCATAAAAGTCTTCATCCATTTGCATTTGTTCACAAATTGCCAGCGTGAACATGGTCACTCGTCTGGAATGACCGGCAGTAATATAATCCCGGGTGTCGAGCGTTGCCGACAAGGTTTCCACAAAACTATTCAATGATTCAACCTGTTCTTCATACAGTTGAGAATTTTCGATAGTGGTTGCAGCAATCTGAGAAATCGCATTGAGCAATTCTTCATCTTCACTGGAAAATGTGCCGTCTTCTTTATTCAGGACCTGAAAAACGCCGATTATTTCGCTGTTCTTGTTTTCCATCGGCATGGTAAGCATATTACGTGTGTAATAACCGGTCTTGCGATCGATCTCAGGATTAAAACGCGGATCATTATAAGCGTCCGGGATATTTAAGATTTCCCCGGTCATCGCCACATGCCCTGCAATTCCTTTACCTGCTGGAAAACGAATTTCCTGATTCTGATCGATCCCCATTGCGACTATAGACCACAATTCATGGTTCTCTTCATCCAACAAAAAAACGGTACAACGATCCGCATTGAGGATTCTTGCCACCTCTTCCATGGTGGCTATCAATAATTTTTCCAGGTCCAGATGCGTTTGAAGATTTTGAGCCAGATGAAGAAGAACCTTCAGACGATTATTTTCTTCTCTAAGAGATTTTATATTAGTCATGATGTTTTCTTTGTTTTATTTCTTTTTACCTCTTTATAGTCGACATCTTCAATATCCTCTTTATCAAAATCCCTCACCTGATTTTTAGAATTTCTTTTAACTTCTTTTTGAGGTGTTGAAAAGGCAGCAATCAGTTTTTTTACAAAGTGATACGCGAGGTAAATTAATATAATATAAAGAATCAATCTAATCATAATAGCCCTTTTTCCAAATTAAAGCTTACTAATTTTTTGCCGCTTCGGTGCTTGCTTATTTCTACTAAAATTTGGCTCAAATGATTCTCATGACGCACAAAATCTAAATTTTCGATATTGATGATAAGAAGAGGGGTAGCACTGTAATTCCAGAAAAATTCTTCATAAAGCCGGTTTAAGGACTCAATATAATCGTCTTTAATATGGCGTTCATACGGACGCCCACGCTGACGAATATTCTTCATCAATTTTTTGGTGGATGCTTTCAAATAGATGGCCAAATCCGGTTTTACAATTCGTTTTTCCAAAATTCGGGCAAGCATATTATAAAGGGTCATTTCCTTTTCATTTAAATTTAAAGTTGCAAAGATGCGGTCTTTAACAAACATATAATCGGTCATGAGCCGCTTGTCAAACAAATCATATTGCATAATATTTTCCTGCTGCCGGTAACGGCTCAACAGAAAGAATATTTGTGTTTGGAATGCATAATGTTCAGGATCCCGGTAAAAATCTTCAAGAAAAGGATTCTCCTCAAATTCTTCCAAAATAAGTCGCCCACCAATTTTTTGCTGGAGCAAATGTCCCAGAGACGTTTTTCCCGCCCCAATAACACCTTCGATGGCAATATAGTGTAAATGATCGAACTTAAGTTCCGTGGACATACCATTCCTTTGCAATGCGTTGAACTCTAGTGGAATCCCGGCAGTCTTTGAATAGCTGTGATACGGTTTTATTTTGAGCGGGTGAGATAAAATTCGGCGCAATGTCCATCAGAGGTTGTAGTACAAATCGGCGATTTTGAAAATCCGGGTGAGGAATCGTGAGTTCCCTGGTTTGGATGACCTGGTTTTCATAGAAAATAATATCGAGATCAATTTCTCTGGGACCCCATCTATGTCTTTGCTTTCTGCCCGTCATATTTTCAATATTTTTAAGTTGATTCAACAAGTCAAGTGGATTTAAATGTGTATCTAATAAAAGTGCTGAGTTCAGAAATGCAGGTTGCTCTGTGAAACCATATGCGCCGGTTTCGTACAAACCAGCATTTAACAAAAGCACCCCAATCGATTTTAAATAATTTACGGCATTTACTAAATATTGTTTGCGATCACCCAGATTTGAACCCAGCGCCAGGTAAGTTTCACTCATTTTCAGCACGATGGCGTTTGATTTCTATTTCCACATTGTCCAGGAATCCATTAAGTGGCACCTGTGGTTTTCGAACACGGATCAAAACGGATTGAATCGGAAAATTCGTTAAAATTTCCTGAGCAATCAAATCTGCCAGCGTCTCCAGCAGGGTAAACTTATGGCTGCTGAAAATATGAGATACTTTTTGATACACTTCCTCAAAATTTACTGCATGGCGCAAACTGTCCGATTCAATGGCTTTACTAAAATCGCAATCCAGCTCAATATCGACCTGAAACTTCTGCCCAAGCTCACGTTCTGCCTGATAGTAGCCGTGGTGAGCGTAGAAGATCATGTTGTTTAATCGAATAATTCCCATCTTTTAGGTCTCTTCTTCCACCGTTGCCTCATATTCCTTAGTCTTGGGTATGGGATAATCTCCATTGAAACAGGCGTAACAGAATTTATTCGGTTGCTTCACGCAATCTCTCAAATCTTCAATCTCCAGATATTTGAGTGTTTCCACATTGAAGTGTTCCCCAATTTCTTCCAGGGTCATTTTATTTGCGATCAATTCATCACGGGTTGGGGTATCTATCCCATAATAACAGGAATATTTTACAGGCGGAGATCCGATCCGCAGATGCACCTCTCGTGCGCCAGCGTTGCGAACCATCCGGATAATTTTTCGAATGGTGGTTCCGCGAACAATCGAGTCGTCAACCACCACTACGCTTTTATCATTAAAGAAATCTTTGAGCGGATTAAATTTTTGCCGAACTGATTCATCTCGCAAATATTGGTCCGGGCGAATAAAAGTTCGTCCCACATAATGGTTTCGAATTAAACCAAAATCAAAGGGAATTTTTTTAGCATTGGCATATCCCAATGCAATAAAATTGGCGGAGTCCGGCACCGGAATCACAACATCTGCATCGAAGTCATCGTAACCGGCTAACTTGCTTCCGATCTTTTGACGGACGTCGTAAACATATTCATCATACTGCGAACTGTCCGGCCTGGCAAAGTAAATCAATTCAAAAACACACTGGCGCAGCTCTTTCGGTTTATCTTCAAAAAGCGCCTGAGACTTTGGAGAAGAGACCACTTTTTCCCGGGTCACCTGGATTATTTCACCAGGTTGAACTTCCCTCATATCCTCCGGTCTTAAAATATCAAGTGCGCATGTTTCGGATGCCACCGCAATGTCGTCGCCCACTTCTCCGATAAAAAGCGGTCGGAAACCATATTCATCCCGAAAAACATATAGTGAATGGGGTGTCATGAATACCGAGGAATAGGCACCTTTTACTTTTTTCATCAATAGCCGAATCGCCTGCGGAATCGTCAATCCCTGACGTTCGTGTTGATAAACCAGAAATTTTCCGATGAGCTCACCGTCGTTTCCGGAAGAGAGATGAACCCCACGACTTTGCAGCCATTGGGCAATCTCATCATAATTGACAATATCACCGTTGCTGGCAACCGCATAAATCGGACCACCCAATGTTTCGATGATATACGGCTGGGCATTTCCAACTACCGAACTTCCACGCGTGGGATAACGCACCTGCCCAATGGCAATGTGACCGGGAAGTTTCTGAAGTTTATCCGGGGTGAAAACTTCCTTTACATATCCCATGGATTTATGAATTTGGAGGACTTTACCATTGGAAGCTGCAATTCCGCAGCTTTCCTGTCCCCTGTGTTGCTCTGAATACAAACCCAACATGACCTGATCGGCTGCCGAACGGGCCGGTCCAGCCACATCAATATTCCAGCGAGAAAAATAACCTGCAATACCACACATTTATTTACACTTCCTTTAAATTCCTAAAATTAAAAAATTAAATTAACATTTTATCACAACTTAAGCAACATCTTTTAAGTATGAGATGTTCCGAAAAAAATTTGTTAGGGAAGTTGAGAGAGTAAAATTACGACAGGAATAGATTTAAAAAAGGATGAATGGGCAACCGCAGAGCGGTGATGCCGGTGTAACGAGGGGTCCTATTGATAAATTTTTGTCTGATAAACTGTGACTCTCGATGCGCTGAAAGGGCAGAATATAATAGCGAAGGGAAGCGCCCTGGTGTAAGAATATAATGAAATTTTCTAAGCGAAATAAAATCTTTCTCTTAAACCTTAAGTTCTGTTTTGAATTGTTGTCACGCTTCATGATGATTCATCCAACTTCAGATGAAACGGCCACTCTGCTTTTGGAAATTGACTTTTCAATTTTCCATCATCCGCAAGTCCGTACCCAATCGGAATGTTATTATATTTCACGATGTTCTGGGCATTTCCTTCGGGTATGACATCAAACTCTTCCCGGTTGACAAATTTTTCAAGGATGTCCAAATCAGATAGATTGGTGGTGTTTTTTGCTGCATGATTTCCGAACAAGTGCACTCCTTCAGTTGTTAATTTACCGATTTGTTTCATTGGTCGTCCCACCGTGAGACCGGTTTTAAACGGCTTGGATTTGAAATCAAATTCAGCAATTTGTCTGGTGACGGCGGTAATGGTCTTATCAATATAGTACTGGTAATCTGCAAATTCATTTCGTCCAATCTCAAAATGTTCGGAAAAGTAATCCAGGTATTTTTTCACCGGAGAAGTGGAATCCTTTAAATATTTTAACAATACAGTCTGATAATCCTTTCGAGGTTTTTGCTCTAATACTTCTGTTTTGGTCAATCTCGCAACAAAAAATCCTTCGGTCTGATTTTCAAAAGGATAAAGCCGTCTGGCTTGTTTCATTTGTGGGTGGTATTTTTTACCATTAAATTCGGTCAATCCGGGACGTGTGGTGAGTTCCGGTAAATTAAGAGGCTCTAATTGTATTGAAAATTCTTCCAATGCGTAATCAATCACCTCTTCATTTTCTTCCGGGGTGAGCGTGCAGGTGGAGTAAACAAGTGTACCACCGGGTTTCAAAGCTTTAATGGCACTGGAAATAAGCGCTCGTTGATTGGACGCCAATCGTGTGCAATGTTTTGGCGTCCACCAACTGAGCACTTCCGGTGTCTTATGCAGCGTGCCCAGACCCGAACATGCCGGATCCAATAAAATTTTGTCGAATGTCTCAAAATACTGGTTCCCCATACTCTCACCGTAATTTTTGACCACTGCCGTGTTCAGGATACCCAGTCGCTGCAGATTGTTAATAAGCGCCCTGAGCCGTTTTTGCACCACATCATTCGCCAGAATCATTCCCTCATTTTCCATCATCACTGCCATTTGGGTGGTCTTCGAACCGGGCGCGGCGGAAATATCCAGCACCAGTTCTCCCGCTTGGGGATCGAGGAGGCGCGGCGGAATCATGGAGGCAATATCCTGCACGTAAAAATGACCCAGAAAGTGAGAGAGTGATTTTCCGATGGGATAAGGTTGAAAAGTGAGTCGATGAATATCGTCAAAGCCAGGAAACGGTTTAAAATCAAAACCTTGTTCTTTGAGGAAATTTTGAAGATTTTCTGAATTTCCTTTCAGGGTATTGAAGCGGATGGTGTGAGGAAGCTGTTCACCGATACTTTCAAAAAAATTGCTTTTTTCTTTTCCGAGAAGGCGGTCAATTAATTGTTCTAAATCAGGAGAAGGGTGATATGCCATAATGGTGTAAGATCCTGTTTTGGGTGAAAGACGTCCGATAGCTCTTTGTTACCCTGAGCTGTCCCAAAAGTAGATGACAGGCGTTTGCCTGTCGATCAACTCTTTATTTTATACGTTTTTTGAATCCCCCTTAATCCCCCTTTTTCAAAGGGAGAAAATTTTCTTGCAGACTATGAAGCGTGATTGTTGCAAGCAGGGAATCCGTTCAAATCCAGAACAATTCTCATGCAGGTTTTTCAATAAAGAATGAAAATAGGTTTATCCGCATCATGAAGGATTTTACAGCTTCCCGTAAACCTTTATCGCGGTATGAGACAGCACTTTCTGTTCCGGTTGAGAAAGCTGAACCAGCATATCGGCAATGTCTTTCGGATTCACCCAATTATCGTAATTCGCATCCGGCATGGCTTTACGGTTGGCACCGGTATCGATGATGCTGGGGAGCAGAGAATTTACCTGAATGCCATACTGCTTCCCCTCGATTGCCAATGTCTGGCTGAGGGCTAAAACAGCAGCTTTGCTAATGGTATAAGCCCCCATCTGCGGCGGCAAATCCAACGCCGCTTTTGCAGAGACTGTAAAAATTTTTCCGTGACACTGCGCTTTCATCATTCTAAATGCTTCCCGGGTGCAGAGAAAGGCGCTGTTCAAGTTGAGATCAAGCATCTTCTGCCAGGTATCCAGGGGAGTATCTACCACTTCCTTGCCCATCCAAAAGCCGCCCATGATGTGTAAAAAAACATCCAGCCGCTTGTACTCCTCATCGAACTTCCGGAAAAATTCCTGCACTTGTGCTTCGGACGTAAAATCTGCCTGAATCCCCTTTAAATTTTCATTGTTTCCGCAATATTCTTTTAAATCGTTGAATTTTTGTTCATTCCGGTAATTTACAACCACATCCGCCCCGTGATTGAGAAATGTGGACACCACTTCCCGTCCCAGTGCGCCGGTTGCACCCGCCACAATTGTATTGAAATTTTTTAATTTCATAGCCATGTTTATTCCTCCTCCTGTTTTGGGAAGTAATTTAAGGTGAAATGAGGCGGTAAACAAATGTAGCATTTATTTTGAGTCGGCGGGACATGGGGCAATTAGGTTGAGGCAAATTTGTTTTTTTCTTCATGCTCTTTAAAACTATCGGGTTTATTACTGGCGTACAATCCAAAACCAAACGGCGATCTCAACTGTCCGAACACTCCGCTAAGCGGCGGGTGAGAGCCACTTGAAGTTCATTATTCACATCTTATCATTTTTCTGCTATTACCAACATTTCAAAGTCCTCAGTGGTTAGTTTATCATTTCGGCTGAAAGCACCCAGCTTTGCACCGAAAATATCTATAGTTTTAAAATTTAACGATTTTAGCAGCCAGGTGATTTCCGATGGTACATAGTATCTCTCATTACAATTTAGAGATTTTTTATTTCCGGAATCATCAACAAATTCTGTGGCATATTGATCACGGAATGTCATTAGATCAAAAGTATTTTCTTTATAATGAGCACCACCGTCATTTGATTGCGCCGCAATAAAATCTTTAACAGAATGGAATAATGGGAACAATCCGTTCAATGTTGTTAATATTAATTTTCCGTTTGGTTTTTATGTTTTCATTAACACCGGGCTTAAGCCCGGTGCAAGTGGGAACCACCTTTGTACC
>CAZVKP010000050.1:0-12221 GCA_964627635.1 uncultured Calditrichaceae bacterium
CGCTTGTGTTATCCTTTGGATAAAAATAAAGAACAACTTCCTTTTTTCCCAAAAAATCCGATAATGAAACTTCTTCGCCGGCGTCTGATGGTAATTTAAACTCCGGTGCTTTATCTCCAACTTTTAACATTTTTCTCTCCATTAATGATGAGTTTTAATAGGATTAACTTTTCTTTGGATTACTTGGTCGCATGTCAATCTCACTAATCATAGTTCGTTCTGGTGTCGAAAACGCCAAATAAGCCGTGTTGGCGATATCATCCGGTTGAATCTTGTTTTTAGGCGGAGTACCGGTTGGGGACTGTCCGCCTCGTCCGAAGCTGGTATCCACAGATCCCGGAAAGATGGTTACTACCCGAATGTCATGTTCCCGGACTTCCAGCATTAGACACTGGGCAAAACCCCGCAGCGCCCATTTGCTGGCAGCATAACCGGTTCCGGTTTTGAAACCGTTTTTGCCCGCTAATGAAGCAATGTTGATAATAGTGCCGGTTTTTTTCTCAATCATGTGAGGGACAACAGATTGGGTAAGCGCAAAAACTGCCCGCATATTTACATCCATCATTTCCTGAAATTCATCAACCGATAATTCTAAAAAAGGTTTTAAATACCCCACCCCGGCATTATTCACCAGGACATCAATCTGTCCCCACTTATCAATTACTTTCTCAGTAATGTTTGGAATTTGATTAGTATCTTTCAGATCGGCAGGAATAATCAATGGTGTTTCACCACCAGCTTCTTCAATTTGTTGGGCGGTATTCTGCAAATCTGATTCATTTCGTGCGGTAAGCGCCACAAACAAACCTTCTCTGGCAAACTTTAAAGCAATAGATTGACCTATTCCTTTATTACTTCCCGTTACCAATGCAACTTTTTTCTCAGACATTTTGCACCTCCTCTGATATGTAATTCATTAATGATAATTAGTCTCAACAATTGTTTTATATTGATGATACAAATGTGAGTTCCAAAATTTTTGGTGATAAAAAATACCCATGATACTATAACAGCACCATGGGTAAAATAGTAAAAAATTACAAGTAATGCAGCTTTTATCGGGTGGTTTTAAAATGCGCTTACTAAACCTAATGTAAATCGGTTGGTCTCATATTCCAGATCACGAGTATATTCTGCAATGAGCCGTAAATTTCTGGCAACCAAATAAGTGCCGCTTAATGTTGCAGACTCGTAATCAAACGCATTTAAGTCTGAGTCAACCCGGTTATATAGTCCAATCAGATAAAAGCGAGACCGATCTTTTTGGGGGGCGTAAATCACTTCTCCAACCACACCATTGGTTTCTATGTCCTCCATTTGATTGAAAGGATTGCTATCTTCGCGCAGCAAGTACTGACCGGTGAATTCCAAAACTCCTAAATTTAGGTTTACATCCGGTCCAAAATATGTCACCTCATTTTCAGCAGAAAAGAACTCCGTTTCATTAAAAGAGTGACCCACATCTTCCTTTCCATAATATACAAACCCACCAATGCTTGCAATATCACCAATACCCTGATTTACTCTGAGACCAAAGTTCTTAAATTTATCATCATCAAATAACTTATCCGGACCAGCTTCTCCTTTGCCATTTCCGTTTACCACCATTCCGACAAAATCAGTACCGGTTTTGGGAATACCATAGGTGAGCATCAATCCCCGATCGTACGTTAAATTCGTATTTGATGCACCTACTTTTGTAGTATAGATCTGATAATCTTCAAAAGTTAACCGAAGTTCTCTTTTCATCAATGGATCTGATGTTTGAAATTGACCAACCATTATATCGAATTCCGTATTAAATAAGTTATTGAAGTGGATATAAGCATCTTCAATTCCGGCAACTTCTCCCCTTTCGGACATATAAAAGTAGAAATAATAACTAATATTTTTATAAAGAGCACCTCCGGACAGCAATTTTAAGCCCCAGGGAGTCTCCAAATCATTTTCAATTTCTTCATCCGAACTATGGACTGCATAAGCATCGAACCGAACCGCGAGAGGGAAGGACCTGTTTAACCAGAGCAGATCGTCTCCCGCAGAGACATAATCCCGTTCACTTTCTTCTTCAGGAATAATAAAACCATTACCGGCAATTTCATCACCATATGGTTTAAGTTTTGGAATTGGTGCATGGCAAGTGTTACAAGAAATCTTATATTTCCTCGCAAATGCAGGAATTGCCTGAGTTTCTGTTATGAATAAAGTGCTTGCAAAAATAATCGTCAGCATTACAATGATACTCATTTTTACCTTCATAATTTGCCTCCTTCAGTCATATACTTCTATCCAGGTTGATGCAGAATTGATGGGGATGATCGCTGATTCATCTTCCGGAACGTCAAGGTAATCAGCAACCGGTTTTACAAGTTTCCGATAATTTAATTGCGCCTTAAATGTAACTTTACCTACCGGGATATCTTCCGGCATTTGCCACGTATAGGTTTCCACTTTAGTTTCCCGTGGTCCGATGCGGTAATCCACACCCAATGATTTGGTATTCCACTGCATGATGGTCATGCGGCCTTGCGGATCAAAGTACGGCATCCGGAATATTCGATCGCCAAAAGGCACTCCGTCACGTTGTAAACCCTTAAAATCCGGCTTGTCAAGTGGAATTCCCAGATCCTGATAGGCGAGGACATCCGCCGCGATAGTATATTTTTCTCCATCAAACCCCTTTTTATCAACTGGTAAATGATAGGTATTGCCTTCAGCATCGACGGCGACGACATGTAGCCATACAATCCGATCTTCTACTGAACCCGTGGGGAATTTGTGTCCGGCTTTGCCGTTGTATAATTCAACCTTTAATTCGACCGGAATATCATACCTCACTTCCCGTTCGATGGGATATGCAACCATCTCGATTACACCGGCTAATTTGCCGTCCACATGCGCTCCGGGAAAATAATGTTGGGCAATGGTATCCACTGCTGCCATCTTTGCCGATTTTCCCACCGATTTGGGCATATGGCATTCCTGGCAATAAACATCATCAGCAGCATAAGGCCCCTCTTCCCACTCCAGTTGAGTGGATTTTACCCACACGCCGAACGGACTTTTTTCATTGTGGCAGGTGCCGCACAGCTTGGGAGTTGTGGTAAATTGATGGAACTTTGTTTCGTGATGAGGCGATTCCTTTCCAGGTTTGTTTCCATACTTCAATCTACCGGGATTTGAGATATAATTAAAATTAAAGGGCGTGTCTCCTTTAAATCCCTTGATGGTATGGCATACATCGCAGGAAACAGATTCATTTGCGCGTGAATTTGCTTCAGGACGCGGGGGCGGTACATCTCCCGCCATAAATGATACGGGTGCATGACAACCATTACAACCATGTGCAACAGATTCAAAATCTTTATCCTGCTCGCCATGTGCAACTGCCAGTTTAAAATATTCGATTTCGTCCCAATGATGCGTGTAAGCTTGAGACATCATTGCCTGAGACCACTGCTGGTAAAATTTTACATGACAACTTTTACAAGTTTCCGGTTTTTCAAACTGATCATATTCTTTAGTACCCAATGCTTCTTCGCCGGCAGGCCCTTCTTGTGCAAAGAGGAAGGAACAAATCACCATCAGCAAGATGAAAATACTTTTCCACAACATCATGACCTCCTCATTTTCATAATTTTGATTTTACTAAACTTAACTCCGTTTTCAACCCCGGAATAAATCCAAATCAATAGGTGTGAAAAACGAATTTAAGTTAAAACTATGATTTATTTTAAAGCACGAAGTAAGTTTCTTAACTCAACTGTCATCAGCGAATACCCAAAGAACTATGTTTTTCAGATATAAGGTTCGCTAATTGATTGAGTTCACTGAAATTTACTTCATGCGGGAATCCTTTGATGAGAACAGGAGGTAAAAATTCAACTTTCAGATTGTCTGTAAAAGTTGCGATTTGCTTTCCCAGTTTATTACTCCAACTGTATGAACCAATAATTGCAGCATATTTTGTTTTTGGCTTAAGGGAATTTATGAGGTATATCGCATACACCATATTAGGATGCAATCCCATTAGAAACGTGGGGGAAGCAATTACTATTGTGGCTGCATCCACCAAATCCAATGCAATTTCTCCAATATCTGCGGACATCATGTTAAATGGTTTTACGGTAATGTCACTACTCATCAGTGTATCCGTAAGATAATGAGTCATTTTTTCGGTACTGCCATGCATTGAAACATACAAAAGAAGCACTTCATTTTTTACATTATCTGATGTCCAATTCTTGTAAGCGTTTATAATAAATTCAGGGTTTGCGTAAATCGGCCCATGACTGGGAGCAATCATATCAAATTTATATTCATCCAATACTTTTAAATGTTTTTTGATGCTCTTGGCAAATGGCATCATGATTTCTGCGTAATATCTTTTGGCTTCCTGATATACCTGCGGTCCATCTTTTGTAAAAAGATCACTGGTTGCCAGGTGAGATCCAAAAAAATCGCAGGAAAATAATATATTGTCCTCTTTCAATAGAGTGACCATGGTTTCCGGCCAGTGAACCCATGGTGTAAAAATGAATTCAAGTGTTTTATCACCAAGAGATAAAGTATCTCTATCGTCAATGAGTGTAAATTTTTCATCGGGTATATCCAATAAATCAGTCAATATATTCTGACATTTGTTATTGGTTACCACTTTAGCGGAAGGATACATTTTCAAAATCTGCGGTATGCATCCTGAATGATCCTGCTCCGCATGATTTGAAATGACATAGTCAATTTTACCCACTTTCAATTGCTCTATATTGTTCTTTAATGTCTGCCATTTTGCAGGTTCAACCGTATCGATAAGGGCTGTTTTTTCACTTCCCTGTATCAGGTACGAATTATAGCTGGTACCCTGAGGCAGTGGGATGAGGGCATCAAAAAGTGTTCGGTCCCAATCAATAGCTCCTACCGCATGAACTTGAGATTTCAACTGTCTCGCTGACATATCGCCTCCTCACAGAAATACAGAACATTTTTAGTAAATTTCTTTCCAAATCTGTTAAATGATCATATTCCTGAAATTAAAAGATTGTTATTTATTTCTCATTTATGATTAAAATAAACCATTATTGAGAATTTAAAAAATTAAAGCTCAATTATATTAGAAATATTTTTCACAATATTAATCGAAAATAAAGTATAATATTATAAAGAAATTTAAAGATCGAATACCATTACTTAACACTAAGTATTTGCTCTACCTTGTATCCTGCCTCCCGAATAGCTGAAAGAATATCTTGAGTGTCTGCATTTCCGGAAACTTCAACTTTTTTACTTTCTAAGTCTATCTCAACATTATCAATATTCTCTAATTTCCGAATAGACGAATCAATGCTCATTTTGCAATGATCACAAGTCATATCGGGAACTTTAACAGTCAATTCCATAGATAACACTCCTTCACTAATAATGATTTTGCTTTATAAAAAGCGCAAGTTCTGCTCATTATCGCTCACTAGTTTCAATAAATTTGGATGCACGGTTAAATGCTAAAGTTTCAATCTAAAATATTTTTATTGATTTGACGTTTTTAATTCGCCAATACTCATACTTTCAATAAAAAATTATCACATACAGGATTTTGTGATCAGGAATATTCTTTGGCTGTCTCTTCTTCACGAAGTACCCGTAAGGCACCGAGTGCCAACGCCTTCATTTCTTCTTCTCCGGGAAAGATTAAAAATGGTGCAATCCATTCCACACGATCTTTAATCCATTTAACCATCATCTCGGAATAAGCCAATCCGCCGGTTAAGCAAACAGCATCTACCCTCCCTTCTAATACGGAAGCACAGGCGCCAATTTCCTTTGCTACCTGATATCCGATGCCCTCAAAGATCAATTGGTACTCTTCATTCCCTGCTTTCACCTCTTCCTCAACATGACGCATATCGTTAGTTCCCAGATATGCAACCACACCGCCGTGTCCCTTGATTAATTTTTTCATGTCAGCATAAGTGTATTCCCCGGAAAAACAAGATTTTACCAGATCTCCTATCGGCACTCCTCCGGACCGTTCCGGTGAGTATGGTCCATCTCCATCCAAACCGTTATTGACATCGATGACTCGTCCAAATTTATGGGCACCTACCGTAATTCCGCCGCCCAAATGAGCCACTATTAAATTACAATCCCAATAAGTTTTACCTAATTTTTCTGCGGCTTGTCGGGCAACTGCTTTTTGGTTAAGCGCATGGAAAATACTCCTTCGTTTAATCAGCGGCATTCCCGACAACCGTGCTAAATCTCCCAATTCATCTACAACTACGGGATCTACAATAAAGGCTTCGCAATCAATATGCTTGGCGAGAGAATAAGCAATTAATCCACCACAATTGCTGGGATGATCTCCCTGAATACCCCGTCTTAAATCTGCCACCATATGCTGATTTACCCGGTAAGTCCCCCCTTCAATTGGTTTTAATAAACCGCCACGACCAACAATTGCTTTTATTTTTGTAGCATCAATTTTCCTTTGCTGCAACAACTTGATGATAATTTCCATTCGATAAAGATCCTGATCGGAAGCTCTATTAAATCTTGCAAGGTCCTCTACTTTATGTTCAATCGTTTCGGTAAACACATCTTTCTCATTTTCAAACAGAGATACTTTTGTTGAAGTAGATCCGGGATTTATAACTAATATAATGAAATCTTCCATGCTCTCGCTCTCCTTCGTTTAAGACACTCGTGCAGCTGTTGCAATAGATAAAAATTTAGTTTCATCCGAATCTGCTCTGGAGGTTAGCACAATAGGTACTTTTGCTCCCACTAATATACCGGCTGTCTTTGCGCCGGCTAAGTAACTCATCAATTTGTAGAATACATTTCCGGTCTCTATTTCAGGTACAATAGCAATGTCGGTATCTCCCCCCACTTCACTAATTATCCCTTTTACTTCACATGATTTTTTTGAAAAAGCATTGTCAACCGCCAAAGGACCATCAATTATTGCACCTTTAATTTGCCCTCTTTCGGACATTTTGGAAATAATAGCGGCATCGGTTGTAGCCGGCATTTTTACAGGATTCACTTTTTCAACTGCTGCAATCATTGCCACCTTCGGCAATTTGACTCCCAGCCGCTGTGCAATGTTGATGGCATTTTGGATAATTGCTATTTTTTCATCGAGGGTCGGGGCAATATTGAGAGCAGCATCGGACATCAGAATTAACTTATGATAGGTGGAAATTTCAAAAATACCCAAATGAGATAGCAATCCACTTTCCCGAAGTCCCTGCTCTTTATTCAATACTGCTTTTAACAACGTGGCAGTGGAACACAAACCTTTCATTAGTACTTCAGCTTTTCTTTCCCTGATAAGCTGAATTGCATGTTGAACGGTTTCAACTTCGTCCTTCACATTCATAATTTCAAATTCCGATATGTCAATATTTTTATCACGAGAGATTTTTTCAATAAGTGCTTGATCACCAACCAATATAGCATCAGCCAGATTAGATTTTTTGGCTTTTTGAAGCGCTTCCAGGACATCAGAATCCTGAGCAACCGCGACAGAAATAACCCGATCTTTAGCCGATTGAACCTCACTCACTAATTGCTCGAAACTCGAAACCATTTATCATCTCCAATAATCTGATTTTCTTAAACTCTCATGAAATCAATTTAGATACTGGTGATAAAATTATCAAGAATTTTTAAAATTCGGGAATCGCCCATATTGTGTCTGAACGAAAATTGGGCTATCACATGGTTATCCCGGTGGGAAAGCCCCGTTACCTTAGGAGAACAACCAACCCTGGGGCTAGCCAACTTTTCGAATAATAAAAGATTAGCCCCTTCATTCATGGTGGGGAAAAAATGGTTAATAGTCCTTTACAGCCCTTTTAAGGACTTTAATGGACTTTTCGTTCAGACACTATATAAAAAGAATCACTGTACTATAAATATTTTAAAGAGAAGTGAAGCTATTTAAGAAAGGTATATAACATTTTCCCACAAGGGGAACATCG
Organism: uncultured Calditrichaceae bacterium; assembly: GCA_964627635.1. Classification (GTDB taxonomy): domain Bacteria; phylum Calditrichota; class Calditrichia; order RBG-13-44-9; family RBG-13-44-9; genus CAZVKP01. The sequence continues at coordinate 7,983 of CAZVKP010000050.1, forward strand.
GATAAATTATTTAAATGATTGTATCCTTTGTTCCGCAGAGTGTAAGAATATAAAATAAAAAGTATGAATTTGTGTTTAAACCTCATCCCTTTCCCCTCACACGGTGACCACCGTGTGGCACCCCCTTTTCCCTTCTCCACGTTGGAGAAGGGAAAGGGGGCACCCGAATTTGGCGATTATTCAACAAGCGTTCTGGGGGATAGGGTTGAGGTGAAAGACAAATCAAAGTTAAAATATTTATAAGCCTTACGGAGTTAATGGTAGAATCATTATTATTTATTCCAAGACCCGTTTTATAGCTTGCTTTAAATCAGTGAGATCTGAGGATTTCACGATATATTCTTCCGCAGCCCAACTCATAAAATCTTCTTTGTAATGCGAATACGCAGAATTGATAATTACCGGAATTTCGGGATTATCGTTCAGCATAGTTCTGAGAGTTTCCAATCCGCTTATGCCGGGTAATTTAATATCCAGAATGACCAAATCGGGACGATTCTTTTTGACTTTTTCAAGGGCTTGTTCACCAGTGGTAGCAATCTCTACCTGGTAACCCATATCGGAAATTTCTTCCTGATATAACAATTGTTGAGATTCTTCGTCCTCAACCACCAAGATTCGTTTCATCCTGACCTCATTAACATTTATTAAATTTATAAAGTCTCTTGAGTATAATCAAGTGTTTCCAGGGAATGATTAATGTTGGATCACCGTTACTTTCAGGCAACAAAAGTCTAAAGTTACATGGACATTCTTCTATAATTTTTTGGACAAATGGAACATGAGGTTGATTATCTTTATTCTTTCCTTAAGCTCCGAAGATATATTTTATATCAATTTGATTATGTCATTTGCTCGGCATTTTGTATTAATATTAGATAATTTGTATGACATGATGATTGCATTTATACCTCAACCCTATCCCCAAACAGTAACCACCCTTCCCATTCTCCAACTTGGAGAAGGGGAAAGGAGTGTAGCAATTTTCAAACTGATCAGAATGCATATCCGGGGGATGGGGTTGAGGTTCATTTGAGATTAATCTTGTATATTTATTAATGAAGCTGACCTAACAACACAATCATATATATCAATTACATATTTTTATTCATCTGATTTAAAAATTTTTAAGAGGGGAAATATCCATCGATATTCCCCCTTTCTCAATTTTCTAATCTATAAATCAATTCCCGGAGGCGGTGCAATGAATCCTTTTTCCATGAACAATTGCGCTTCATCCCGGGCTTTCTTGATGATTCGCTCAGCAGTTTGATAGAGTTCTTCCCGGGTCATTTTCAATCGTGCCACATTTTGTTCTATCGCCATCATCCCCACTGCCGCCGCTTCGCGCGGGAATACTTCCCAATCTTCCATGGTCGGAATTAAATAGTCTTCGTGAATTCCTTTATCCTCTGCGGTCTTTGCCAGTTCCTGCGCCGCAGCAATGCACATTTCATCTGTAATGGTTTTTGCCATCACGTCCAAAGTGCCCCGGAATATGCCAGGAAATCCAAGTGAGTTATTTACCTGATTGGGGAAATCCGAACGACCTGTGGCAATAATTCTGGCCCCGGCATCTTTTGCTTCCCATGGCCAGATTTCCGGAATGGGATTGGCACACACAAATACCACGGCATCATCCGCCATATCGGAAATCCACTGTTTTTGAACCGTATCCGGTCCCGGCTTGGAAAGCGCAATCAGAACATCCGCACCCTTCATCGCTTCTGCCGGCCCACCGTCTACCTGTTTCTCATTACTAATCTGGCACATGTGCCATTTTTCCTTACACGGTCCGTTTTTAATATCGTCTCTGCCCTTGTGCAAGGTGCCTTTGGAATCTACCATGATGATATTTTTTGCCTCTACTCCTGCTTTCATAATAACCCGGGATATTGCGATATTGGATGCACCGGCACCGATCATGGCAATTTTGGCCTGATCAATCTTCTTATTAACGATCTTCAATGCATTAAACAACCCGGCAGCGGTTACAGCGGCAGTCCCCTGCTGATCGTCATGCCACACCGGAATTCGGGCTTTTTCCCGTAATGTATCCAGAACTTTGAAACATTTAGGCTGGGCAATATCTTCCAAATTTACACCACCCAAACCCGGTTGAAGTTTTAAAACGATGTCAATTAACTCATCAGGATCCTTGGTATCGATGGTGAGGGGAAAAGCATCAACTCCGCCCAGATATTTGAACAGTAATGCTTTCCCTTCCATCACCGGCAAACCGGCTTCCGGCCCAATGTCGCCCAAACCCAATACCCGGGTGCCGTCGGAAATTACCGCAATGGTATTCCATTTGTTGGTATGCTTAAGCACATTATCGGGATTCTTCTGGATATCTTTGCAGGGTGCGGCAACACCGGGTGTATACCAGACGCCGAAACTTTCCATTCCCCAAATATGGGCTTTGGGTACTACTTCAATTTTACCCCGATAAAATGGGTGTAAGCGCATGGCATCTTCTGCAGGTTTCTCCGCTTTCTTCAACATTTCTTCTTTTGTCAATGGGTTATCAGCCATAATTCCTCCTAAAAATTAAATAAGATAATTGAAATATTTCTATAAGGTTTAATTGATAAAAAAAAATGATCACATCACACAAACATATATCCAACTATTCTCTCAGAACTTCCAAAGTGAATGTTCTGATGACAAACTCTTCGAGAAACTTAAAAAAATTGTAAATCATGCCCCTTGTTGCACCACCTCCTCATTTAAAAAGCGTGGAATTGAGAGAGTGACAGTTGTTCCAAACCCGGGTTCGCTCTTGATATTTATGCTTCCCTGGTGGTCTTCCACAATCTGTTTGACAACCGCCAAGCCCAAACCTGTGCCCTCTTTTTTAGTAGTAAAAAACGGTTCATAAATTTTATCAAGCTGTTCCGAAGTCATTCCTGTGCCCCGATCTTCAATCTGAATGCTCACCATTTGTTTCCTGCAGGCTGTTTTGATTGAAAGAAGGTAATTTTCATGCATTGATTCTAAAGCGTTTTTAATCAGGTTCAATAAAACCTGAAATAATAATTTTTCATCACCTTTCACTAAACTGTCCCGGCATCTGAATTGTAAACTTACATCAACTTCACGCTTACTCAGAACTTCGTCCATCATACTGAGTACATTTTGTATTATTTGATGTATATCCACTTTGTGATGCTTGGATGTGGTGGGCTTTGCAATAGTTAAAATGTTATCCAGTATCGATTCCAAATGGCTCACCTGCGAGCCAATGATTCCTACATATTTCTGTAAAGTTGAATTTTCGGGTATTTTTTTTCCCAGAAGCCGGGCGAAGCCGCCAATCGATACCAATGGGTTTCGAATTTCATGGGCCACTTTTGCAGATAATTCACCAATTGCAGCCAATCGCTCGGCTTTAACCAGGCGTTGAGAATGATCTTCTAATTTTCGATAAGCCTCCTGCAATTCCTCAATTCGATCTTCCAGATTTTTATACAAGCGCGCATTTTCAATAGCCATACTCGCTTGATTTGCAAAAAGTTTGAGACTTTCTATCTCTTCCTGAACAATATCCCGACGGGTAATTTGATTATCTGCAATAATTACCCCGATCGGCTCTTTTTTAGTTGAAAGCGGGCAAACTACAAAAGTATCAGTTCCGAGAACATCAGGTAAATTACCGTAATCGAAATTGTTATCCGATTTGGTGGTACCTTCTACTTCTCCCGATTGTACATAAAAAGTTCGACGTTCCCTGATTGATTTAATTAAAATATTTTGATGTTGGGTTAAGGGGACATTAATTTTTTTTACCAATTCGTTTATGGTATGATCTTCTCCCTGTAGATTGATCTGGAAGTGCTGCACAATATCTTTTAGGGAACGAAGATGATCCTGCAATGAACTCCAAATCCGATGAGCCTCAGCTTCATTCGCGGGACCTATTGCCAACTCACCGCGCAGGTTTTGTTGCTCCTCATCAATCATAAGGAGAAATGCCCGATTGAAACGTAGGCCTTCACCAGCCGTCACAGCAATTAAGATCATCTGCAGGATGTCATCAAGAATATAGGTGGTATAAAGGATCTCGTTTAACTCATTTAACTTGGATAATTCCATTACCGTGCGGCGAAGTTCAAATTCTAACCTTACTCTGGAGGTAATATCCTTTATGATAACCGATGTGCCAATGACTTCATTCTGCTCGTTTTTAATCGAAGTTCTGGTAACGTCTACATATAGAACCCGACCATCTTTATGAAG
>CAZVKP010000051.1:0-10546 GCA_964627635.1 uncultured Calditrichaceae bacterium
TGCTGAAGAATACGGCACTCATATTCGGACAAATGAATGAACCGCCGGGTGCCAGACACCGGGTGGGTCTCACCGGAGTTACCGTTGCTGAATATTTCCGTGATGTAGAAAACCGCGATGTCCTGTTGTTTATTGATAATATCTTCAGGTTTGTGCAAGCCGGTCAGGAAGTTTCTGCGCTGTTGGGAAGAATGCCATCTGCTGTGGGGTATCAGCCCACACTGGCATCGGAAATGGGTGAATTACAGGAACGTATTACCAGTACTAAAAAAGGATCCATCACCTCGGTCCAGGCAATTTATGTTCCGGCGGACGATTTAACCGATCCGGCACCGGCAACTGCATTTGCCCATTTGGACGCAACCACGGTACTTTCCCGTAAAATTGTGGAACAGGGCATATATCCGGCAGTCGATCCATTGGATTCCACATCTAAAATTTTGGATCCCAGAATTCTGGGTGAAGAACATTACACTGTGGCGAAAACTGTTCAGGAAATTTTGCAAAAATACAAGGATTTGCAAGATATTATCGCTATCTTGGGAATGGATGAATTATCCGATGAAGATAAACTGGTAGTCGCCCGTGCGAGACGAATTCAGCGATTTCTGTCTCAGCCATTTTTTGTAGCAGAACAATTCACCGGGCGTTCGGGTAAATATGTTAAATTGGAAGATACCATAAAAGGATTTAAAGGCTTAATTGAAGGGGAGTATGATGATCTTCCCGAACAAGCATTTCACATGGTGGGTACCATTGAAGAAGCTGTTGAAAAAGCCAAAACAATGTCTTAGAAATATGTTTTTTAAATTGATGTACGGGGGATATTTATATCTAATATCCCCTTTTTATTTATTAACCTCTCAAAATTTTTCTAAAGTAAATAATTAAAAATTCGATAATGGGATAAATATATATGGAGAATAATGTATTTAATGTTGAGATTACGACTCCACAAAAGAATTGGACCTTCGATAATGTAATAGCATGTTCTGCGCCTGGAAAAAAGGGGAAGTTCCAGGTATTATATAACCATGCATCATTGCTGAGTCACTTGGAAATTGGCGAAATAAAAATTGAAACCAGGGATGGTACTGACTTGTTTTCCACCAGTGGTGGATTTGTAGAAGTATTAAATAACCAGGTATCATTTTTGCTTGAAACCTGTGAGAGAGCTGAGAACATTGATGTGGAAAGAGCTGAACAATCGGCGGAACGGGCGAAGAAAAGATTGGCGGAACAATCGGCAAAAATTGATACTGCTCGAGCTCAGACATCTTTAATGAGAGCCTTTAATAGAATTAAGGTAGCAAAAAAAGTTTAACAGGTTGTTCAATAAAGTTTGCTTTGTTATATATTTTTTGTATATTCAAAAAAACAAAAATTTGGTTTATTTCTATGACACGTAATCTCTGTTTCTGTTTGATTATTGTCTTTGTGACGCTTCTTTTTACATCCGGCGTTTATGCTCAGAGTCAACCCGATACCACCAAACTAAAAAAATTGATTCATTATATTTCTGAATTGGAATACCAGGCCGCACTCAATAATTATGTTGAGGATTTATTTGTTGATTACGGTATCGAGAATCTCCCGCAGGAAAGATATCTGGTATCACTTATGCGCTTGGTAAATAAGGAGATGCGCCAGAGAATTGAAAATCCCGGTAAAGCACGTACTAAGTATTTTAATAAGCTGGAAAGTCAGTCTGAGGAAATTGAGGAGCTAAAGAGTCGGCTCAAAGAAGCAAACATCACAGAGCTTAATCCCTTCATCAACGAGTTACAGGCCCGGATAAAGTTATCGGTTAAAAGTGGAATGGTGGATTACAAGAAGAAAAGAGTTTTTGAAGATGCACTTCAATTACTATATGTGGCAGAGGAGATGATTAAGCTTGATAAACTGCGAGAACCGGAAACACTCAATCAAAAAATTTCAAAATCCAAAGACAAGCTGTTAAATGCATTCGGTGAAGTTGGCAATGTTGAGAGCGTCCAATTAGATGTGGCTCCCAATTTGTTTAACCTGTTTCAGGAGTGGAAAAAAACACAATCTTATAAATTTACTGCCCGCCTGATGGATGTAAAAATCGCCCGTACTAATTTAATTAAGACTGGTTCACTGCCACAAGTGCAGCGGATGTTTAACAACCAACTTCGATTGGCTTATACCGCCTTTAACAAATATGATTACGATTATGCCGATCGGTTGTTAGAAGATTTAACTGAAACTTATCGCCCGGCGGGAGTGAAAGATTTTGAGGATATCTATTATTATTGGGCGGAAAGTAACTTTGCTTTGAAAAGATTTTTACGAGCAGAGGAGATCTACAAGCGACTATTACAAAATTATCAAAATTCATCATTTTTACCTCAGGTGTATAGTCGATTAATCCAGATAAATTACAAACTTAATCGATATGATGATGCTTTAAATTATTATTCCAATTATCAGAATGTGGCATCGACAAATGAGAGAAATTACTTTGATATTCAGTTTATTGCAGCGCTAACTTACTATAACAAAGGTGACTATAATCCCGCAGTTGATATACTATTATCGTTTCCCAGAACAAATACCTATTATCATCTTGCCCAATACATGGTAGGAACCATGTATGCAGCGAGTCAAAATTATGATCTGGCAGAGGAAGTTCTTACTTCTCTAACAAGTTTGAATGATACACCGAAGAGTATATACAACAGAGCTCACTACAAACTTGGTTTAATTAACTATGAACAATCCAGATTTTTAACTGGAATAAATCATCTAAATGCAATTACCCAGAATTTTAATCGCTATGATAAAGTATTAAATGCTTTAGCATGGTCTCATTTTAAATTGCAGCGCGATGGCACAATACCTCCTAATTCAGCAGATTATTCCAAAGCTATACAATATGCAAACAGATTGAAAGATCAATTTTATGGCTCCGAGTTCCGTATGGAAGCTGAAAGTTTGTTGGCCTATATTTATCAAATTCAAAATAAACCTTCTGTTGCCCTCACTCACTATCGGGATGTTTATGAGTCAAAATTGATGAAGAGGGATGCATCGGAATTTTTGGAAGAAAAAGAAAGATTGGAAAGCCTGCATAGCGAAGCAATTGCTATGAAACAGCAAGCGTTCCAAGCCAATGATCCAAATGCTTTTGTAAAAGCGGCGGATTTGGCTGATAATCTCCAGCAACAACTTTGGGAGTTGGATGCAGCCGAATTAAGCCCGGTTGGTAGTGCGGTTTCCACAGAAATAAACGATATTCTTTCGCAATTGAATCAATTGCAAGATCTTCAGGAAGAAGCTGAAAAGGATGGTAACAAGTATGCGTTGGCTAAAATAGATACAATGACCGTACGACTTACCGCAGTGTTAGATTTATTTCCCCAGAAATATTTGAAAAATATGGAATCGTACAATTGGTTTGATGCATATCCGGTTACCAGAAAAGTTGTGGATGATGAATTTCGATCAACAAAGAATGAAAAGTTGAAAAAACAGCTTTTGCAGGAAATGCAGCAAACTGATAAGCAAATTAGTCGGCTTTGGCAAGAGGTGGAACGGGCAAAAGCACAATCAGATTTTGAACAGGTTGTTGGTCTGGAACGAAAAATCGACCAACTTGCAGAGATTAGAAAACAGTATGATCAGCTTTATGTATCGGCGTTTGAGTTATCTGATGGAGAAGTATATCAAGATTTTGATAAATGGGGTGATTTTGGAGCATTTGGTATCATCGATGTTAATTTTGGACAGCGTAATCGTCTCCAGGATCAATTAACTGGTGTATCACAACTTTACAACTCAGTTGTAGATGTGTTGAACAAACGCCGGACAGTGGTGGAAGATAAATTAAAGAAAATAGAAGCAGAAATACGTTTTATGACTATGAAGGCGCGTTTGGAAGAACGAAAGAGACTCCGGGCTGAAAGAGAGCGTGAGTTTCGGGAAACTTATTTTGATGAAAGAACCAGTGAATTTGAGGAAAAATAAATCGCTTAAAATAGAAATCAAGGAATAAAAAATGAAAGTTGTTCCTCAAATGTTTAAAAAAATTAAACTGACATCTATAATTATATGTTTATTGCTAATTGCTCATGTGGTCTTTTCACAGGGAAATACGTCCTCTCCTGAGGATACATCGTTGAGTGAATTTTCTATAGAAGACCTGGTAAAAATGAAAAAATTGTTGGAACAGGAAAGAGACGATTTAATCAATGCCCAGGAAAAGGATCTGCAACAAGGCGTAGAGCTAAGCAAAGATTTTTTGACTCGCACCAGGGAAGAAAATCAAAAACAAGACATGATTTTAATTCGGGTTGCGGAATATTATATAGAAGAATCTAAAGATGAATATGATAAAGCAGTAGCTGCATACAATCGCGAATATGAAAAATATGAAAAGCAATTGGAAGCTTTTCAAGAAGGTAAATTAAAGGTGGAACCCGAAGCACCACAATTTCCCCAAAGGAATTACCAAGAAGCTGTTGCTGTATATGATTTATTATTAAAGAATTTTCCTGAATCGGAATTAGTGGATGAAGCGCTTTACAATAAAGCATTTCTATTAAGTGACATGGGAGAGGAGGAAGCCTCACAAGACGTTTATGAGGAAATCATCGATAAATACCCCGAAAGTGATTATGCACCTGAAGCTTACATGCAATTGGCAGAATTCTATTTTCAGCCAAAAATCGGTCAGGATCGGGAAGAAACCATTCGTAATTTGAATAAAGCAGCTCAACTCTACAAAGATGTTTTAAATTTTAAAGAATCGCCGAGATATGATGAAGCCTTGTATAAATTAGGTTGGTCCTATTATCGGTTGGCTGCCGTAGATCCTGATTATTATAATGATGCGATTTTATACTTCACTATGGTTGTTGAGGACGTGGAAAAATTCAAGTCGTTGGATCCGGAAGGGAAATATGTTAAAGCCAATATAAAACCGGAAGCGTTGCAATACATCGCTGCATCTTTTGTGGATACAGCTTATACTCTTAATGGTGTGGAAAAAGCCAATAATTACCTTCAAAATCGCGGAACACCATCATACGGAGTGAATGTTTTGTCTGATATGGGGGACCTCTACGCCCGAATTGTGGATTATGATAAGAGTATCGATGCATACCAAACACTTCTGAATAGCTATCCCGATTATGTTAAAGCCCCAATGATTCAAAAGAAAATTGCAGATGTTTACGCCGAAGCAAATCAACCGGAAGAAGCTTACCAACAGAGGCTACTTTTATTTAATCAGTACAATCCGAAATCGGAATGGTATGCAAAGGTTGGAGAAAGGGATATCGAAAATCGCATATCGGTGTTAGACGAGGCGAGTCGCTTGTCTGAAGAGGCATTACGATCAAATGTTATTTATCAGCTAAATCAAGCCCGGCAGGCAGAAGAGGCAGGTGAAGATTCTGCAGCCGCGTATACTGAATTTGCGGAATTGGCCAGTGATTATCTTGAAACTTTCCCGACCCATGAAAACGCATATGAGATTAATTGGTCGTTAGCATTTGTTTTAGACACTGAGTTGAACCGCTACCGGGATGCATTTGAAGAGTATATTCGGGTGAGCAATGATTATTTGGAAGATGAGCATCGCTTGGATGCGGCCACCAATGCTATTGCAGTTGCCCAAACTTTGGTGGATGAGAAACGAACCACCACTGATACTGCTCAGATTGCCGGTATGGATTTATCTCAATTAACAGCGCAAGAATTGACTGAGGAAGAAAAACTTTTAACTGAGGCTTATGATAATTATATAAAACTGTTTCCAAACGAAGAACAAACTGCCTCTTATTTGGCAAGTGCTGGTGCATTGTATTACCAACACAGACAATACAACCTGGCCAGAAAATATTACAAAACAATGGTTACCAAATTTCCTGAAGCACAGCAGAAGAGTGTGGGTCTGCTCTCGCTGATGAACAGTTATTTCTTTTTGGGAAAATATGAAGATGCTGAATTTGTAGCTAAAAAAATTGTTAATATTGAGGAAATTCCGCAGGATCAGATAGAAATTGCCGAAAAAAGAATTGGTGAGTCTATTTTTAAAAGTGCCGAAAAACTGGAACAGGAAGAACAATATATAGAATCTGCGCGCGAATATTTCAGAGTTTACCAGGAAGCCGGTGACTATGTAGAAATAGTTGATTTAGCACTATTTAATAGTGCTAAAAATTTTGAAAGGGCTAATGAATGGCAACGAGCCATTAGTGTATACGATACACTGGTTGCCAATTTCCAAGATTCAAAATATCGATTGGTAGCATTGGGTCGGATTGCAGATGCCTATCAGCAAATGCAAGATTATGATGGTGTCGCCTCAACTTATGAAAGAATTTATAATCTTTATCCGCAAAGTGAAGATGCGGAAGCCGCTCTTTACAACGCAAGTTTATTTTATGAACGGGCAGAAAATTGGTCCGACGCAATTCGGGTGAATAATAAATACATATCGCAGTATCCTGAAAGTGGTGATTCAAAGGATCTATTATTCGAAAATGCGGGGTATTATTTAAAGCTTGATGATTTGGCAAATGCAAACCGCATTTATGAAGAATTTGCACAACAATATCCTGATGATAATCGAACTATCGAGGCATTGTATAGACGGGGTGAATATTACTTCGATAATAACCAGTATGCATTAGCGAAGGAAGAATTTCAGAAAGCTATTAATCAAAGTAAAGAATTTGAACGTACAGGTAGAAATCCCAATGTCCTTTATGCATCAGAAGCCTACTTCAAGTTAGGTGAAATAGAATTTGAAGAATTTCAAAGTATTCAACTTTCTTACCCGGAATCTAACCTTCGTTCACAACTACAACGTAAACGCGACAAGTTAGATTCGGTTGTAGAAGCGTTCACCGAGGTAATCAGAATGGGCTCCTTAAAAGGTTTCGAAGCCATGTATAAAGTTGCTCAGGCTTATGAAGAGTTAGCAAACTCCATTGCGGAACAGGAATTACCTCCGAACTTAGCTGCAGAGCGTGAATTGGTCGAGCGTAATAGAGTTTTTAAGGCATCTGTTCCTGCCTATAATCGTGCGGTTGAAGAATACAAAAATGTGATGTTGAATATTCCGGTGTTGGCAGAAAATCTGGATGTCGCAATGTTCGATACTACTTCAGTTCCCACGGGTACATTGGAAATTGAAGATACAACTGCAACAATCGAAAAAGAATCCCTGCAAGATAGTACTCGGGAAGTTGCATTAAAATGGTATAACAGGGCAGAAGAAAAAATATCTTCGTTACTATATACTGTGGCAGAGCGATCCGAGCAATTTATTCATGCTTATTTAAGACAGGAAAGTCCGTTGAACGGAGTTCAATATCTTTCTTATAAAAAATTATTGTTAGAAAGAGCTGTCTCTCCCGCCGTGAATACTACATTAGAGGCACATCTGAGAAATATAAATACATCCGGCGAACTTGAACTTCAGAATAAATTTGTCCGTGAGTCTAAACGTAAAATTCTTCTAACAAATAATATTTTAGCAGATGAATATGGTAAGTTATTTAAAAAAGCGGCTGAAATTTATGGAAATCAGCAGCCCACCCTAAACGAGTTAGTAGAAGGTGGCGAACAAGCGACCACTCCGGAAGGGTTAAACTCCATGAATTACAATGATCAGATGCTGAATACCATAGACTATATGAATGAATTTATCACCCGTGCGCTCAATCAATACGAAAACACATTAAATTTTGCCAGAGAAAATCAGATAAATAATGATGCCGTTTTAACCACTCAGGATAGACTTTTCAACCTGGCATTTGATGCCGGAAATAAGATGTTAGAGTTAGCGGATGATGTAATGACAAACCGCCAGAATTTTGAGAACTTAGCGGATTCCACCGGAAATCCCAAATATCAATTGGGAATTGTGTATCTTTATGATCATGAAGCTGTATTAAGAGATTATTCCTTGCGTGAACTTGAAATGAGTTACCAAATTAGTGAGGAATATGAGATCGATAATGTTTGGACAACTTTGATATTGGCAAGTTTAGTGGAATTAGACCCAGCTCAGTATCTTGGCGATTTACCGAAAGAAAAATTGATTGTTTCAACTGATCAAAGTTGGTTGGCATCTAAGGAATATGATTATGATTGGGTAACGCCACAATTAGATGATGCGGATTGGAACAATGCGACTACCGTTAGTTTGCCAATGAACTTAGTATTTTCGGGATTCGATACATTGAATACCGGACCACAGGCCATTTGGCTATATTCACCGAAACCGGATACTTCTGCTGGAATCTTAGGCGCAGATACATTAATCCAGGACACTATGGCAACTGAGGATACTTCTGCAACAGACACCTCAATGGGTCGACGGTCTCTGGAACTAATTGACAGAGAGCCTTTGGCACAGGATACTATGGAACCAACAACAGCCGACACCACCGGAATAGCAGCTACATCCGCACCGGATACCCTTACTGCTTATTTTAGAAAACACTTCAATCTTAGTGATCGCGCTATAGATGGATGGGCTTTAATTACCGCAGATGATCAATATCATTTTTATTTAAACGGTGAATATATAAAGGGTGATGAAACCGGAATTTATGAGGAAGTGGATTTAGTAAGTTATATTGAATTGTCAGATTTTTTAAACGTGGGTGAAAATTTAATTGCCATTGACGTAACCGACTTCGATGGACCACCACGTAACGGTTTGAGATTTTACATGGAACTTGAAATGTTACCGATAGAAGTAACCTCCGCTGCCCAGAGAATTAGAGAAAAAACATCTGAAAATGTTGATTTGAATCGTTTGAGAAAACTGGTTATATTAAATAAAAATAGAATTTTAACTCAATAAGCATAAGGGACTAAAATGAGAATTTTGGCAGGAATATTTTTCTCACTCCTGTTTTTTCAATTTGGAATTGCGCAGGAACAGACAGAGGTTGACACAACTCAACAACAGCAAAATCAGGCGCAAGGCGAACAAAGTGTTATCGATCTTACACAATTGGGTAAAACCTATACAATTTCTGCAAGAATGGAATTACCTCAAGTGAAAATGTTCGATCGACGTATTAAACCGAATTTCAAAGATGTGACTGCGAATAAATCTTTTGAAAATGAACTTTCACCTCAAGTTGAGCAGATTCAGTTCGAGCCTATAACCAGTGGTAAGGTAAAGCCGATTAAAAATGTAGATAGGTTGCTAAAGAAAAAGAGATTTTAAAATTTAGAATTTAAAAGACTTAACATCCAAATTTAAGGAGGTTTCAATTATGGGTTCTGGTATCCAATTTTGGAAGAGTTTTTTTGAACAATTTAGCACGGATTCTTCCGGTTTTGTATTTATGTGGATCATTTTAGCGATGTTAATCATTGCCATTGCCATTGCAGTCGAAAGAATTTATTACGTAATGGTCAGGTCGAATGTGAATGCTGATAAATTTATGATGGAAATAAGGAAGTTGGTAACAAGTGGTAATATTAAAAGAGCCATCGAACTCTGTGAACAAGGTAAGCAAAAGGCATTGCCTTACGTAGTGTTGGCTGGATTAAAGCGAGTTGCGGAGAGCGAAAGCTTGGATTTCCGGTCTATTCAAAATGCGGTGGATGAAGGGACATTAGAAGTTATTCCACAGTTACAGAAACGGACAAATTATTTATCTATGTTGGCAAACGTCGCAACTTTAACAGGACTTACGGGTACAATTTATGGATTGATTCTCGCTTTTGAAGCAGTTGGTGGAACCGAAATCCCGGAAGCCGACAAACCAAAAGTCCTTGCTTCCGGTATATCGGTGGCGATGAATACAACTATATTCGGGCTTGCAGTGGCTGTGCCCACACTAATTGTTTATAATGTTATTCAGAATAAAACCTCACAAATTATCGATGAAATGGATGAACATTTGGTTAAACTAATTAATTTGATTACCGGAAATAGATAATAATAATTTAGAGGGAAAGTATCATGGCTTATAAACCATCCATGCGCCGACATCAGAAATTCGAGTCGATGAGCCTCGATATTCGGCCGGTAATGAATTTAATGGTTGTATTGATCCCATTACTTCTGGCAGGTTCAGTTTGGACAAAATTGGCAATAAAACAATTGAATCTTCCTCCCAAGAATGCAGGTGGTGGACAGGCAGAAACAGAAAAACCTATGGAAGTTGAAAAGCGATTGGGGCTTAATATAATTGTTTCTAAAAAAGGTTTTTATATAGGATCCAGAAGTGGGTTTTTAAAGGGAGAAGAGGAAGGCCAGAGCGATGAACGGGGAGAGCCGTCCGTTCCGATTCGCGAAGATGGTTCATACAATTTTACAAGATTACAGGAAAGACTGGTGGGAATAAAGGAAAGAGTGTCGAAGACAGATTATAGTGATAAAAAATCCGTTATGCTAACGGCGGAAGCCGACATTGAATACAAATTTATAATTAAAACGATGGATAATGTAGTCACCTATTCTGATGAAAATGGTGAATTGCAAGAATTATTTCCACAAATCATTATTGGTCAGGTAGTTATTTAAAAGTAAACAGAGGGGATT
>CAZVKP010000051.1:10556-12216 GCA_964627635.1 uncultured Calditrichaceae bacterium
ATGGCTTACGTACCATCTCGAAGAAAAAAACATTTGCTTTCAGATAAGGGAGAACTGAATCTTAACTCTATGATGGATATGATGACCATCATCCTATTGTTTTTATTGAAGACCTACTCCACGAGTGGACAAATTATGACTCCATCCGAAGATTTAAAACTTCCATATTCCGCAAGTCAAGAGCCACCAAAGAAAGAGTTGAGTGTGTCTGTAACCCGTCATAGTATTTTGGTGGCTAACAACATTGTGATGAAAATTGAAGATGTGAGTCAAGATGATAATTTAATTCGTCCGTTGTATTCTCGATTGAGTCAATTGGCAGTAGAAGCAAAGCAAGATGAAATTCAATTTGGCAAACCATTTACCCATCAAGTGATAGTTCAGGCGGATGAAAACACACCATTTCAACTATTGGTAAAGATTTTATACACTTGTGGTCAGTCGGAGTATAATAAATTAAGATTATTAACTTATCAGGAAAAATAGTAAGATTTGGGAAAAGGATGATGAATTATGGCTGATCTAAAAAATACAAATCCAGGTATATCGCCCAAAGGAGGCGATGGAGCTCAGGGATTTAGATTGGTGGGATTCCCCCGAGAATTTGAAAAAAGTTTTCGGGATCACTTCGAATCCCGCTTCTGGTCTATATTGATAGTTACCTGGGTTCTACTATATGCCTTTGCATTGTTAATGAGCAACAAGCAATGGCAATTTTCCGAGCAAGACCGCCAAGAGTTCAAACAGACCTATTTGCGGCAGTTATATGCTGAAATTGTAGCGCCCGAAACTCCAACAGTTGAAGAGGGTGAGGGTGCGGGAATTGGTCCTGCTGCAGAAGAAGCGGCTGCAGAGGAGGAATTAAGTGAAGAAGGTCAGCGTTTAGTAGAAGAATCTGTTTCAGAGAGAGTGCAAAGACGGGAGGCCGGAGCCGGAGCTCGCCGAACCAGACGTCAGCAAATGGAACAAGAAGCCGCAGGTTATGGCGTATTGGCGGCTTTAACAGCTTCCGGAGAGGGTGGTTCCGGAGATGTTGCCTATTCTGATATATTAGGGGGTGCAGGTGGTTCCGGAGCGGGCTTATCAAATGCAGGGGATTTGGTATCAGGAACTGCTGCGCTGCAAGCCGGCACAAGAGAAGGACAACGAAGCAGAATTGCAAAAGGCGGTGGTTTTGGTGATGATGTTGGAGAAGGTGGAATTGATGATTTGGTTTCCGGAACCGGTGTTGGTGGAGGCGAATCGGTTGCCAGGCGAGGAACAATTAAACTGGCACAAGGCACAGAGGTTGCCGGAAGTGGTGCATCTGCCTCACAGCGTAATCCCGATGTTGTTGATGCGGTAATTAATCAAAACAAAGCTTCGGTGGAATATTGCTACCAGTCACAACTTAAAGTTGATCCCAACTTAAGGGGTGAAATATTTTTAAGCTTTGATATTTTACCCTCAGGAAGAGTGGGAAGTGTTAAAATTTTTAACTCTACTTTGAATAATAGTAAAGTAGAAAAGTGTATAGTACGTTCTGTTCGTCGCTGGTCAAATTTCCCCAAATTACAAAATGCACGTGGAGTTGTAACGATTCGAACTAAATTTATCTTTGGTTACCTCGCCTCCAGCGCCGCCAGGTTGTCCTCCGCAAAGCGGGGGTGAAGTTTAATCG
>CAZVKP010000052.1:0-12186 GCA_964627635.1 uncultured Calditrichaceae bacterium
CTAAAAATTGCTACAACCCCTTTCTCCAATATAGAGAAGGGGAAGGGGTTAGGGGAAGGGGATGAGGTGTAATTACAATCACCGTATCATACAAATTATTTAATATAATTACAGAATGCAGAGCAAAAGTTGTAATCATGTTCATCTAAATAATTTAAGGTTGTTTTTCTTCTAAAACTTGTAAAGTTTCATTGGGTAACAATTTATAACGGGATCCACAATTGCTACATTGCGCCTCTTTGGCACTATCAGTTTGTGGACGGAGCGCCAACCGGCTCCCACAATGGCACATCCATCCGGCTAATTTAGCAGGCACCCCTATCATAAGGGCATAAGGTGCTACATCTTTTATGACCACTGCACCGGCTCCTATAAAGCAATATTGTCCCAACGTAATGCCACAGACGATTGTAGCATTGGCACCTATTGATGCGCCTCTTTTAACAAATGTGTCCATATATTCATCTTTTCGGACAATGTGACTTCTGGGATTAATAACGTTCGTAAAAACCATGGATGGTCCGCAAAACACATCGTCTTCAATATATACATTATCATAAATAGAAACATTATTTTGAACTTTTACATTATTACCAATTTCCACTTTCGATCCAACAAAAACATTTTGACCAAAAGAACAACCTTCCCCGATTTTAGCTCCTTTCATAACATGGCAAAAATGCCAAATTTTGGTTCCTTTCGCAATTTGAACCGGTTCATCAATTACACTACTGGGATGAACATAATAGTCATTTGTTTTCATAATTTTGTCTCTCAACTTTTAGTTCAAAATATAAGGTATTAAATTTAGAAGTTCAAAATAAATAAGGAATAATTAATTATCTAACCAGTTATCGGAGAAATTTCTTGACATATACAGTAATTGTGCTTAAAATATTATAGCGAATTAAGGAAAATGTAAACAAATAAAAGGAATTGAGCTTCAACTTTGTCAATAATCCCTGTATTAATTGTTAATTGATATATATCACTTAGTCATTTGATTTTAATATTATTATGGATGTATCTTGTTCAAGAGGTTTAATATGAGGTGGTATGTCCGAATTCTACAATTATAAAAAAATTTTCTATAGACGGATCATTCTTACCCCGGACAATATTCGGTTGTGGTCTATAACAACAATTATTTTTGTTGTCTCCCTAATTGTGATTTCGCAATCTTTGAATTGGGCACGGAACCTTCCAGCAAATTTATTATCAAAGAAAATTAAAAGAGAATATATTGCATTTTTAGCGAATGAAAACAACGTTACCGAACCTGAAAAAAATGAACCGAAAATCGAAAAAAACGAAAATGAAGCAAATTTATCCCAAATAAACCCGGAAGAAAGCGTATCTATTGGCACGCCGATAAGAAAATCGGTTAGTCAAGTAAAAAAAACAGAATCAGCTTACCAGGAATATTTGGAGGAAGAACAAGCCTCCCAAGAACGTTTTATGGAATTTATCCGACCGGAAGCCGGTTCAGTTGAACCAATTACCAGTGCAATTGCAGGAATTCCCGGTTACGCTGGTGCAGACCGGTACTCCGAGTCCTCTCGGAAAGAAAAATACCTTTCCCTGAAAAATGAAGAAAAGATTTTGGAACGCTACGAACAACCCATCAACATCCCGGAACCGGAATCTTTTGAATTTTCTTCCAATAACAGCAATCGCGATTTACAGGAAACCACCGCGATTATGGAAGTAAATGAAGTAGATGTTCGATATTGTTTTGAAAAGTTTGCCCGTTACGATCCGAGCTTTTCAGGAAATGTTTTGGTGAGTTTTACCATCCACCCCAAGGGATATGTCATTCCCTCAAGCATAAAAATAGTGAAAAGCAATATTCAGGATGTGCGTGTTATACGGTGCATTAAAAAAAGTATAGAACGATGGAGAAATTTTCCTAAAATGGCTTTGGATGAAGGCAGCTTCACAGTAACTCGTAAATATGTCTTTTAGACTTGCTTGCACCCCATCAAATTAAACACTAAACTTATACCAATCCTTGTTAAAAGAATTTTGGCTCTTCATATTCACCAAATTCATCTTTAAGTGCATTTACCATCTCACCTAATGTGCAGTAAGACTTAGCACATTCCAACAGATTCGGCATCAAATTTTGATCTGTGCGAGCTGCCGTTTTTAATGAATGTAGTTTTTCTTCAACTTCCCGGTTATTTCGACTCTTTTTTAAGTCGGCTAATTTCTTCTTTTGCTCTTTCTCAATCTCCTCAGAAATCAGCAATATCGGTATCTCTAACTTCTCATCCTCTTCTTGGTATTGATTAATGCCAACAATAATGCGCTCCTTGTTATCAATTTCCTGCTGATAGATATAAGAAGCACGAGCAATTTCCTGTTGAAAGAAACTGTTTTCAATTGCCGGAATGACGCCCCCTATTTCGTCAATCTTTCGGAAATAATCTTCCACAGTTTCTTCCATTTTATTGGTGAGCATCTCAATATAGTAGCTGCCTCCCAATGGATCGATAGTATGTGGCACACCGGTTTCATAAGCTAATATTTGCTGCGTGCGAAGTGCAATTTTTGCGGCTTTCTCTGACGGAAGGGCTAATGTTTCATCCATAGAATTGGTATGGAGAGATTGTGTTCCTCCCAATACGGCAGCCAACGCCTGATATGCCACTCGCACAATGTTATTCTCCGGTTGTTGCGCCGTTAGCGTGCATCCGGCTGTTTGGGTGTGAAATCTGAGTAACCAGGAACGCCTGTCTTTTGCACCATATTTATCACGCATCCTTTTAGCCCATATTCGTCTTGCCGCCCGGTACTTGGCAATTTCCTCAAAAAAATCGTTATGGGAATTAAAAAAGAATGAAATACGTGGTGCAAATTTATCAACTTCCATTCCACGTTCCAGTGCGGCTTCCACATAAGCAAATCCATCCGCCAGGGTAAAGGCAAGCTCTTGCGAGGCTGTGGAACCGGCTTCGCGAATATGGTAGCCGCTAACGCTGATAGTATTCCATTGTGGCACATGTTCCATACAATATTCCATCATATCCACAATAATTCGCATGGATGGACGAGGCGGGTAAATCCATTCTTTCTGGGCGATGTATTCCTTCAGGATGTCATTTTGCAGGGTTCCTCTTATTTTCTGGAAAGGAACACCCTGTTTTTCTGCCACTGCTAAATAAAACACAAATATCATCGCAGCGGGTCCGTTAATGGTCATCGATGTGCTCACTTCATGAAGGGGAATCTGATCAAATAAAGTTTCCATATCCTGGAGCGAAGAAACCGAAACGCCACATTTACCGACTTCACCCTCACTCAATGGATCATCCGCATCGCGTCCCATAAGTGCAGGAAGGTCAAATGCCACTGATAAACCGGTTTGTCCATGTTTCAGCAAATATTTGAATCGTCTATTGGTATCTTCCGGTGAGCCATAACCGGCAAATTGGCGCATCGTCCAGAGCTTACCCCGATACATATTGTAGTGAATTCCGCGAGTATAAGGGAATTCTCCGGGATAATTCAAATCATTAAAGTAATCAAAATTCTCCATATCTGCAGGGGTACCAAGAATTTCAACCGGTTCGGAGGAAGCGGTGACAAATTTTGCCTCTCGGTCTTTGCTCTTCTGCTCTTTTTGACTCAACCAATCCTGTTTTGCTTTCTTTATTTTTTCCATCTGTGTAAACATGGAAAGTCTCCAATATTTATATATTTTTGTGGTTATGTTATTTGCTCAGCATATTGTATTAAAATAAAATAAATTGTATGAGATGGTGATCGCAATTATACCTCATCCCCTTCCCCCTCACACGGTGACCACCATGTGGCATTCCCCTTCCCCTTCTCCATGTTGGAGAAGGGGAAGGGGTTGCAGCAACTTTCAGACTAATCAGCATACTTATCCGGGGGATGGGGTTGAGGTCCATTTCAAATAAATTGTGTATATTTATTAATCAAGCTGTCCTAATGACATAATGATTTATATTTTTAACGATTTTTGTTAATTTTAATAAATAATACATATGAATGATGAATATTGCAAAGGCAATTTAAGATTGTTCATTTAAAATCTTGATCGAAAAAAAAGGGCTGTCAAATAAATGACAACCCTTCAATGGTTATTTTTTTATACGGTATATAAAAAATTTATTATTGACCAATCGGGAATCCGTATCCCACTCGAACGCCTATATAATTGGCATCTGAAATAATCATGTAAAAAGCGGAAGCATCAATTGAATTGATCTCAATACCTACGGTCGGGGCAAAGCTAAACTCAGTTTCATCTCCGCCAACGTCAAATCCACCGTCAACAGCAAAATCAACACTAAAACGATGAAAACCAAGTTGTCCGCCGACATAAGGTTTCATGTTACTTCCTTCCATCGGGATATAATATCGTGCACCACCAAGGATAGGAATGGCACTCCAATCCACACCTTCTACTTCTTCACCAAATTTAATGTATCCCGCATGGCCGGTGAGCGCAACATTCGGATTAAGCTGATACAGAAAGACAGCAGTACCACCAAAACCAGTGCCAGCAGCATCGCCAAAATCTCCGGTAGGTAAGGCCAGATTAGCTTCCACTCCAACTTCCATTTCACCTTCAGCCAATCCCAACTGAAACAATCCAAGACCCAAAATCAACATTAGTAAAACAACATATCGTGACATAGTACCTCTCCTTATTTTTTTAGATTAAGATTTTTTATCTCTCATGATTATTTGAACCGCAAAATATAATAGCAATCTAAAATCAAAACAATAAAAAACATCCCATATTTAAAATGAATTTCAATAGCCATAAATTTGCTTACGTTTAGATGCTAAATCTGTGATGACAATCACGCTAGAAATAATTGCATATTATTTAGCATTTTTCATTACTTGAAATTTAAAGGAGTGACTAAAACTCAAGAATCGCCTGATACAATCGATCAGCAATTTGAGCAGACTTAATTTTTCCCAAAATTTGACCTTTCTTAAATAACAATGCCTCCTGGCGTCCACAGGCAACACCCACATCTGCCGCCTGTGCTTCTCCCGGTCCATTAACTGCGCATCCCATAATCGCTACTGTAACATCCTTATCAATATCACGTACTTTCTGCTCGATTTCCCGGGTAATTTGTGCAAGCTCGGGTGTTTCCAGTCGACCACAAGTCGGACAACTTATGATAGTCACACCCTTCTTGCGTAATTTCAGGGATTTCAAAATTTCCTTCCCAACCCGAATTTCCTCAAAGGGCTCACCGGTTAAAGACACCCGGATGGTATCTCCAATTCCCTCGGATAGCAGGGTTCCGATTCCCAGAGCCGATTTGACGGTTCCACTCCAGGTAGGTCCGGCTTCAGTCACTCCCAGGTGCAACGGATAATCTACTTTGCGCGCAATTAATCGATTTGCAGCCACCATCATGGGAACCGAGGAGGATTTTAAGGCAATAATAATATTTTCAAATCCTGCTTCTTCACATATGTTAATATGATAAGCGGTACTTTCTACCATTGCCAGGGGGTTGGGATGCCGATATTTTTCCAAAATAGATTTTTCTAATGATCCTGAATTGACACCGATACGAATCGGAATTCCTCTTTCCCCGCATGCACGAAGAACCGTTTCAATTCGCAATCTGTCTCCGATATTTCCCGGATTTATTCGAATTTTGTGGGCACCACTTTCTATTGCCGTCAGAGCCAGGCGATAATTAAAGTGAATGTCGGCAACTACCGGAATTTGCACTTGATTGATAATATCTTTTAACGCTTTTGCAGCCTTTTCATTGGGGATCGCACACCGAACAATCTCACAACCCGCTGCCGCCAGCTCGCGAATTTGGTTAACTGTCTGGTCAACATCTTCAGTTTTTGTTTTGGTCATGCTCTGAATGGATATGGGGGCGTCGCCCCCTACCTTCACATTTCCCACCTGAATTTGCCTGCTGTGTCGTCTTTCTCCAAGGCTCATCAATTAACCTGATTTCAGTTTTTTAATAAATGTACAAATAAAAGAGCCAACTCCCAATGAAGAAATTGGCTCCCTTTTACAGGTAAAGATTTGTGGTAGTCCATGCCCACTGCTCCAGCAGACAGGGTATCCACCTTCCAAGCGGAGGTGCGTGGGAGTCGAACCCACCTTCCGATGGTTACACCGGAACACGCGGCTTTGAAGGCCGGGAGGGACACCGGTCCCCATCCACCTCCAAAAAAATAAAGCTAAGTTATCTAAATTTTGTTTCCTTTAAACTGCCCCACTATTTTCTTTTATTAACCGGGATATAGTCTTGAGCAGTTGCTACACTTTTATACGCCGGGCGAATAATACGCTTTCCATTTATCAATTCCTCGATTCGGTGAGCAGACCAGCCAACCACCCGGGCCATGGCAAATAGCGGAGTATAAATATCCCGTGGAAAATCCAATAGATCATAAACAAATCCCGAGAAGAAATCCACATTTGGAGCAATAACTTTCTCAGATTTTTTAATTCTCTTAAAAATATCCGGTGTTAGTTTTTCCACATTCAGGTAGAGCTGGTGTTCATCGGAACGGCCTTTTACTTCCGCTAAATCTTTGGCCTTATTTTTGAGGATTATTGCTCTGGGATCGGACTTAGTATAAACCGCATGGCCCATCCCGTAAACCAGGCCGGTATTATCATGAGCTTCGCCCTTCAAAATTTTCTCCAGGTAAGCTGCAACTTCATCTTCATCCGTCCAATCATTCACATGTTCTTTAATATTTTGCATCATATCCATCACATAAGAATTCGCCGCCCCGTGGAGCGGACCTTTCAGTGAACCCACTGCGGCAGAAATGGCTGAATAAGTATCGGTATGGCTTGATGTGACCACATGTGCCGTAAAACTGGAGTTATTACCGCCGCCGTGTTCTGCATGAAGCATGAGTGCAAGATCCAACAAATCTGCTTCGAGTTTTGTGTAGTGCCGATCTGACCGTAACATATACAAAAAATTTTCCGCACAACATAAATCCGGATGTGGAGGATGCACAAACAAGGATTCTCCATGCAATTTATGTCGCATGGCTTGATACGCATAAGCGGTTATTATCGGAAATTTGGCAATTAAATCTAAACATTGACGAATTACGTTAGAAACTGAAATATCATCCGGATTTGGATCCAGTCCGTATAGAACCAATGCAACACGCTGTAACTTATTCATCACACTGGGACTTGGAAATTGCAAAATGGTTGTTTCGTTTAAACCCGGAGGCAGAGAAATAAGTGGTTTCATAAAGTCCATAAAGTTATCCAACTCGTTTTGGTTGGGTAACTTTCCAAATAAAAGAAGGTAAATAACTTCCGGAAAGCCATGTCGGTCTTCAGATAAAAAACCGTTCACCAAATCCTGGATATTTATACCCCGGTAGCGTAATTCTCCCTCAACTGGAACAACTTCTTCATCTACAACTTTAAAACCTATCACACTGGATATTTTTGTTAATCCTACCAAAACTCCGGACCCATCATCATTACGCAAGCCTCTCTTCACGTGAAAATGGGAATATAAATCACGTTCGATTTCAACCTTTTCCATTAGTTGATCTGTGACATAATCCACAAAATTATCAGTCATAAGGTGCTTTCCTCCTAAATTTTCCTAAGCTTTTCGACGTTTAAAATTAATTAAGAAATAATTATCAAAAAATCAATACTTTTGAAAAATAACAAAATCAAAAATTTGTAAGTTCCTATTATACTGACTCTCGGGTCAATTTAAACAACAATAAGCAAACTTTTTATTTCTTAAAATATTTTTTACCGTTATATTATTAAATTAAAAAACTTAAGGATATTCTAATGCCGGATAGGAAAAGACTGTTCCTTATCGATGGATCTGCACTATTTTATCGCTCTTATTTTGCATTTATACGAAATCCACTTTTCAACTCAAAGGGAGAAAATACCGGCGCTGTGTATGGTTTCGCTAACTCACTAATGAAGATTTTATCAGAGGAAAATCCCGACTACATTGTAGCAGCTTTCGATACCAAAGAACCGACCTTTCGACATGAAAAATTTAAAGAATATAAAGCTACCCGTGAAAAGATGCCGGACGAAATGGCGGAACAATTTCCCAGAATTGTGCAGTTGGTAGAAGCGTTTAACATTCCAGTCATTGAAAAACCTGGTTTTGAAGCTGATGATGTTATCGGAACGCTTGCCCGGAAGGCGGAGGAAAAAGCAATAGAAAGTTTTATGGTAACAGGGGATAAAGACTTTATGCAACTGCTTTCCCCACTAATCAAAATGTATGTGATACGTTCCGCTAAGGATGCGGAGATTTACGATTTAGCTGTGTTAGAGGATAAGTTCGGAATAACTCCGCAGCAGGTGATTGATTATATGGCACTTATGGGAGACAGCAGCGATAATATTCCGGGTGTAAAAGGTGTCGGAGCGGTGACTGCAAAAAAATTGCTTAATAAATTTCAAAATCTGGACAATATCTATAATAATCTTGATAAGGTCGAAAAAAAGTCAGACTATAAAAAGTTGGCGGAAAACAAAGAAAATGCCTATCTCTCCAGAGAATTAGTTACCATCGATACCAAAGTGAATTTGGAAATGGATATTGAAAAAATGAAAATTGAACCGGCTGATCCACAAAAACTACTCGAGATCTTTGAGGTAATAGAATCTACATCGCTCATCCAACGAATTCCGGAATTCACTAAAGGAAATAAAGCCGGAATGAAAACTATCGAATCCATCGAAAAAAATTATCAATTAATGAACACATTTAAAAAGCTGGATGCTTTGGTGGATATGTTGGAAAAATCCGAGTTCTTTGTTTTTGATACGGAAACCACCGGACTAAGAATTTTCGACTCAGAAATTATTGGTATTTCTTTTTGCCTGGAGCCTTCCAAGTCGTTTTATGTGCCTTTGATGGGCAGTGTGGAATATACCCAAAGTGAAGCCCTGAATAAACTGCGTCCCATTTTTGAATCTGATGATATTAAAAAAGGAGCGCAAAATATTAAATTTGATGGATTGATGCTTTGGCAACATAAAATTGAGTTAAAGGGTATTGGATTCGATACCATGATCGCGCATTATTTGCTTAACCCCGGTACCCGTCAGCATAATTTGGATTTCATGGCTCAAAGCTATCTTAATTACAAAATGATACCCATTGAAGACCTGATCGGGAAAAAAGGGAAAAATCAGAAAAAAATGCAGAACCTCGATCCGGAAAAGATATATCAATATGCATGCGAAGATGCGGATATTACATTGAGATTAAAAGAAATTTTAGCGAACCATTTGGTTGATTCCCAATTAATTGAATTATTTAAAGAAATGGAAATGCCTTTGGTAGAAGTGCTAATGCAAATGGAAAAAAATGGAGTAAAAATTGATGTTGAATTCATGAAAAAGATGTCTGATGAACTTGCCTCAGATATTGAGAGACTGGAGCATGAAATATATGATATGGCAAACGGTTCCTTTAACATAAATTCTCCACAACAGTTAGGAAAAATTTTATTCGACCAGTTGGAAATTCATAAGGAATTGGGAAACAGACGGCCAACCAAAACAGCCACCGGACAATATTCAACTGCCGAATCGGTATTGGAAAAATTTTCCGGTCATCCAATAGTTGAAAAAATCCTGGAATACAGAAAATTGATTAAATTGAAATCCACCTATGTGGATGCACTGCCACTGCTTGTGAGTAAAAGGACCGGTCGGCTTCATACATCATTCAATCAAACAGTTGCAGCTACAGGCAGATTATCAAGCAGTGAACCGAATTTACAAAATATTCCGATTCGCACGGATATCGGTCGAAAAATACGTCGTGCATTTGTGGCGGAAGACCAAGATGATTTAATTATGAGCGCAGACTATTCCCAAATTGAACTTCGTATTATGGCACATCTTTCCGGGGATGATGGCTTAAAAAAGGCATTCCAACGAAATGAGGACATTCACGCCAGCACTGCCGCAGCCATTTTTAATATTCCCATTGAAATGGTCAATCCGGATCATCGCCGCAAGGCGAAGGAAGTTAATTTTGGAATTATCTACGGTATCTCTCAATACGGTTTAGCAAATCGGCTGGGGATTTCCCCGGAGGAAGCTCAAGAAATTATACAAAGTTATTTCACCCGTTTCCCGCGGGTGAATGATTATATGATTCATACCATTACATTTGCGAACCAAAATAAATATGTAACTACTTTGAAGAACCGACGTCGTTATCTGCCTGAGATCGACAGTAAAAATGCCACTGTTCGTCAAAACGCAGAAAGGATGGCAATAAATACCACCATTCAGGGGAGCGCTGCAGACCTAATAAAGCTGGCAATGATTCGAATACAAAAACAGTTGACTGAAAAAAAATTGCAGACAAAAATGCTACTGCAAGTGCATGATGAACTGATATTCGAAGTTAAAGCACCGGAATTGGAAACAGTAAAAAAATTAGTTAAAAACAAAATGGAAAATGCCATTCAACTGGATGTTCCGATTAAAGCGGAAGTAGGGGTAGCAAAAAACTGGTTGGATGCCCATTAAAAATATGAGGATATTTATCTCTAATGTCACGGAATTATACAAGATTACGTTAATAGATTGCGAGAAAAAAGTTAAGTTCTCTTTACCAAAAGTGATTACTTATAGGTTTAATATTTTCACCAAATTTATCCAAATTAAAGAGGTACTCTGTTAGATGGCTAAACAAACAAGAGAGGTAATGATTCGGGAGAACCGAATTATAATCACGCTACTGGGTATACTTACCGTGATTGCAGTTGGATTCGTACTTTATCAAATCAGATCAATTATTTTACCGTTTGCACTGGCTGTATTCATCAGCTACATCCTGAATCCGACGATTCAATATTTCGAAGATCGTCGAGTTCCCACTTTTCTTGCCATCCTGTTAGCCCTGGTAATTACCTTTTTAGTTCTAAATCTTTTTGGCGTTCTCATTTACACCAGCATAAAATCGTTTGCCTCTGAATTCCCCAAGTATCAAATCAAATTTGAAACGTTTATCACTCAAATTCTCAACTTCTTTAGTGTTCCGCCGGAGATTATCGAGGGCCAAAGCCCAACTCAAGGTAAGCTACAGTGGTTAAACAATTTCAAAGGGTTATCTCTACAAAAATTGGTTCTCAATACATTGGGCTCGGTCTTAAACTTCTTATCTAATACACTTTTGGTCATGTTATTTTTGCTCTTTATCCTGATTGGTCGAAATCAAATGGCGCTTAAAGTACAATTGGCATTTCAGGCAGATACAGCGATGAGGATTGCCGGCATTTTAAAAAATATTAATAAACAAATTCAAAAATATCTGATTGCAAAAACCTTGATTAGCCTGACAACAGGCATATTGTTTGGGGTTGCTTTATTTTTATTTGATGTGGAGTTTGCATTAATTTGGGGGATCTTGGCCTTTCTCTTAAATTTTATTCCCAATATTGGCTCAGCTCTTGCCACTATTTTACCAATTACTATTGCCTTGATACAATTTGATAAATGGGGAACTGTTTTTTGGCTGGCATTGGTCCTGGGATCAATTCAACTTGTTATTGGTAACTTTTTTGATCCGCGTGTGGTGGGTCAACGCCTCAATTTGAGTCCGCTCATCGTATTATTCTCATTAATTTTTTGGGGATGGCTGTGGGGAATTATCGGAATGTTTTTAGCCGTACCGCTAATGGTGGTTATCAAAATTATTTTTGAAAATATTGCCTCTCTCAGATTTATCAGTGTTCTGATGAGTGCTAAATAAAAAACTCAATCCGGGATTAATCCCTCTTCTTTAAAGCTAAAGTAACTGTGCTCGCCGATAATGATGTGGTCTATGACGGGTATGTCAAGTAGTTTTCCGGCATCCACCATACGAACGGTAATATTTCGGTCTTCTGCTGATGGTTCTGTTTCGCCGGAGGGATGGTTGTGCATGAGAATAATTGAAGCAGCAGAGTCGGTAATCGCCGGTTGAAAAACTTCCCGCGGATGAACCAGAGAAGCGTTTAATGTGCCCTCAGAAACTTTATATTCACGCATTAAAATATTGGCACTATTCAGCAATAAGACTGTAAATACTTCCTTTTTTAATGCCCCGAAACGGGAACCGAACTTTTGGAAAATAACTTCCGGTGATGTAATCTTTAATTTTTGCTTTGACGGTAAAGCAGCGATAC
>CAZVKP010000053.1:0-12158 GCA_964627635.1 uncultured Calditrichaceae bacterium
TAAAATCTGGAATGTGTCGCTGATTATAATCACCTTTCTACTCACCATTCTGGGGACGTTCATCACCCGCAGCGGACTCATTTCATCGGTGCACTCCTTCGGAGCCTCCAATATGGGTCCCGTATTCCTGGCATTCCTTGCAGGGCTGATCCTGTTCTCGGTCTATCTGATCTACAGCCGCCGGGACGATCTGCGCAGCCGTTACAAACTGGATTCGTTCCTGTCACGGGAGTCGTCTTTCCTGTTCAATAACCTGATCCTGCTGGGCGCCGCCTTCGCCATTTTGTGGGGGACTTTGTTTCCCATGATTTCCGAAGCGGTTCGCGGAGTTAAAATCACCGTGGGACCACCGTTCTTCAACACCGTGAATGTACCGATCGGCATTGCGCTGATTCTGCTGACCGGCCTCTGTCCGCTCATTTCCTGGCGCAAAGCCACCGCCAACAACCTTTTCCGCAATTTCCTGATCCCCGGCGGCGTTTTCGCAGTGACACTTGCGGGACTTCTGCTGTCCGGGGTAAGTAGCATTTACACCCTGCTGTCCTTCAGTTTGAGTGCATTTGTGATTGCCACCATTCTGCTGGAATACATTCGCGGAACCATCGCCCGGGTTCGCCATTACGGGGAAAATGCAATGGTCGCCTTTAAAAATCTGAATATGAAATACAGGCGTCGCTACGGAGGATACGTTGTGCATATCGGCATGATCCTGATATTCGTCGGCATCACAGGTTCGGCATTCAATGTGGAAAAGACCCAGCTCCTGAAAAAAGGAGAGAGCATGAACATCAGGCTGTACGAACTGACCTTTCAGGGTATGGATGAATTCGACACCGAAAGCGCCCGGGTAATGAATGCAGCAATAAGCGTGAAGAAAAATGACAAAAATATGGGAGTGCTTACTCCAGCCAAGCATTATCATTTCCTTCAAAAACAGAACATGACCGAGGTGGCTATTCTATCCAGTCTAAAAGAAGATCTTTATTTAATCCTAGGGGGAACAGGTCGGGACAATTCCGTGCAAATTAAGGCGAAGATCAATCCCTTGGTAAGCTGGATCTGGTGGGGCGGGTATGTGCTGATTGCCGGCACCTTGTTCGCAATGTGGCCTTCCCGCAGAAAAAAGATGTCCAAACCTGCGGCCGGAAAAGGAGTACATTCCGGGAAGGCACTTACACCTAAAACCGTCAGGAGCCAAGCCTCTGACCAGCCAGTTAACGAAAATGCGTGAGGAAATTATGAAAAATACAACCATATATTTTGTGATGCTTCTGTTTATCCTGCCGTCTGTTATGCCGGCAGAAACCACAGTCAGCAGCGTGGAGAAAAACCTGATGTGCACCTGCAGCTGCACTATGGCCCTCTATACGTGTGAGTGTGGGACCTCTGAAGAGATGCGGAGTGATGTTCAAGAAATGATCGATAAAGGGATGGATAAGGATCAGATACTCGCTTCATATGTGGGGCAGTATGGAGAGAAAATACTATCGGCACCCACCAAGGAAGGCTTTAATCTGGCCGCCTGGATTACGCCCTTTCTGGCGATCGTCGTATTTGGCGGAGTGCTTTACAAAGTACTGCATCGCTGGAGCAAAAAACAAAATCAGACCCTTCCGACAGAAGATATAAATCCCGAATATGACCGGCGCCTGAAGCAGGAGCTTGAACAGTTTGAAGAAGGAGAAGTATCATGAGTTACTTTCTTGCATTAGTGATGATTTTGTTCATCTTATATTATGTCATTAAACCGCTGCTGGAGTCGCGATACCGGCTGGCACATCTGCCGGTTATCAAGAAAAACGGCAGTCTCTCCAGGCTCCAACAATCTAAAACTGAGCTGCTTAGTGCCATCAAAGAGATCGATTTCGAGTACCAGATGGGGAAACTGGCCCGGGATGATTATGACCGGCTAAAACAGGAGTATGAGGGCAATGCAGTGCGGGTACTGCAGGAAATTGACAAAAAGCAGAGCGGCAACGGTCACGGGACGAATGTGGAAGAGGAGATCCAACGCTACCGCGAGCGGCTCAAATCCGGTAGTCCGGCTACGACAGGCAATACCAAAAACTTCTGTTCGGTGTGTGGTAGCCGGGTCCAGCCGGAATTCACTTTCTGTAGTCATTGTGGTGAGAAATTGTAGGATTATATTTCAGCATAATCTGCCATTTGTAACGTGCATTGGAAGAAAAAATTTAACGAGGAGTAATTAAAATGAAATTCTTTTATTTGATCATAAGCATCACCTTGCTGCTGGCCGGTTCGCCCCTGTCTGCCGGAACGGTTACCGGCACGGTGGAGAACGGAACCGAAGGATATTCGATACCGGATGACCTGACGATTATCCTGAACCGCTATGTGAACGGCCG
Organism: uncultured Calditrichaceae bacterium; assembly: GCA_964627635.1. Classification (GTDB taxonomy): domain Bacteria; phylum Calditrichota; class Calditrichia; order RBG-13-44-9; family RBG-13-44-9; genus CAZVKP01. Next base: position 2,367 of record CAZVKP010000053.1, read on the forward strand.
GCAGGATGACAAGTTTGTCCGGTCTGCGGACCTGAACCGCCAAAACAGTTTCCGGTTTACCGATCTTCCGGAAGAAAGCGGCGTTTCCTACGAGCCGATGGCCGAATACCAGGGTGTCCGGTATTACGGGAAAGCCGCGGTTCTGAGCGAGAAAAACAGCATTGTCACCAGCGACGTGCAACTGTTTGAGTCCAGCCGAAGCGACAGCGCCCTGTCGGTGAAAATGCACCATTTCATTATAGAACCGGCTGAAGGATTCGTTCGGGTACGGGAAATGATGGCTGTAACCAATTCCGGGGACCGGACTTACGTGGGTTCCCAACCGACCAGCAGCGGAAAATTTCGAACTGTCAGCTACGCCCTTCCGGAAGGAGCCTCTCAATTGCAATTGGCTGAAGGTCTCATGTCTTGCTGTGTGGAATTCGAAGCGGGCGGTTTTTACGATACCATGGAATTTATGCCGGGGACGAAACAAATCGTCTTTGCCTACAGAATCGATGCGCCCAAAAAGAATCTCTCGGTAACGAAAGCGGTAACCTTACCAACTGGCGAACTTGATGTGATGGCAACAGATCGTTCCCTTCAAATTAACAGCGCCAATCTGACGGAAAAAGCGGTGCAGGGAATGCCTGTTCAGCGGCTGGTGGCCCAAAATTTAAATTCTAATGAACAGGTGAAGATCAACCTGGCGGGGCTTCCCGGTTCCCCCATGAATCTGGGTAGCATCGCGTTTTGGACCTTTTTGATCATGTTGTTCTTTTTTGGACTCTTTGTGTTCACAAAACTGAAGCGCTCCGGTTCCGAAGCCGGCATTGAAAATGAAGAGATTAAGCCAGTAACGGACCGTGAACGTGTGCTCGGACAAATCGCAGAATTGGACGAAAGGTTTGAAGCTGGGAAACTTGAAGAATCGGAATACAAAAAACAAAGAGCCCAGCTAAAAAGAGTTTTGGGAACATTGATTGAATAACTACCATAAAATTTTTTGTAAGAAAATTTATCTTCGGATTAAGAGGAATCATCACAAATAAAAGTAAAACATGTGATAAATAAAAAAATACGGCATTTACTTTAAAATATTCACGTTAAAAATATAATTTGAATAATACTGATATTTTATGGAAAACCATAGAAAAAAAGCCGGACCCGGACAGGAATCTGTCTGGGATTATCCAAGGCCACCACGAATTGAAGATACGTCCAAAAAGATCGAAGTGAAATTTAATGGCGTTACTATCGCCAGTACCAAACGAGCCAAAAGAGTGCTGGAAACCAGTCTTCCCCCGGTGTACTACATCCCTCCGGATGATGTAAAAACAGAACACCTCACACAAACACAAAGAACCACGTATTGTGAGTGGAAGGGTCATGCTCGGTATTTTACTGTAGAAGTGAATGGAAAAATAACGGAGAATGCCGCCTGGTGCTACCCGCAACCCACTCCGGGTTTTGAGGAGACCAAAGATTATCTGGCATTCTACCCATTAAAAATGGATGAATGTCTGGTTGATGGTGAGAAGATAGAACCTCATTCAAGTACCTATTACGGAGGCTGGATCACCAAAGATATTGTGGGTCCATTTAAAGGAGAACCTGGCACCGAAGAAGGATAAACGTTTAATTTATTTTAACATGAAATAATATCTTTTAAAAATCGGGTCATATAGTAATTTAAATAAGCGCCTCCACATATCCATGTAGAGCACTTTCGTCGCCGGTATGCCAGAATAATATCTTCTCATCCGTTCCGAATTTTTCCTGTCGGATCAGGTCGATAAGTCCTCCCAATGCTCTTCCGGTATAGACAGGACCAACCAGAATTCCCTCTGTTCGCGCCAGCAATCGAATTGCTTCACGTTCGAGATCTCCCACCACACCGTATCCCTGCCCCAGATAATCATAATTAATATTCACATCCGGTGTTGAAAACGTTTTTTTCAAACCCGAACATTTTGTCACCTCGTTCGCAATGGACGCAATATGTGCTTTGAACTGGAAATCTGTTTCATCATTGTCATCCGGCAGTTGATCGATACTGATACCGAGAAGCTGTGTCTCAAGATTCGCTAAAGCAGCTCCCACTATGAGCCCCGCCTGTGTGCCGCCGGAGCTGGTTGCAAATATAATGTGATCGATATGGAGGGAGGCTGTCTCAATCTGTTCTTTCAATTCAAATACCGCTGCAATATATCCCATAGCACCGATATAATTGGAACCACCCACCGGAATGACATACGGAGATAATCCTGACGAGGGCAGTTCTGTAGCCAGTTTTTCCATCTTGTTTTCCCGATTCTCTTTGGCTGTCCAGTGGATTTCTGCTCCAAGAATACGGTCCAGAAATAAATTCCCCGCCGGATCTTGCGGTTTGGCACTTCCAATCACCAAATGACATTTCATCCCAATTCTCGCAGCCGCCGCAGCCACCTGCCGGCAATGGTTGGACTGCGGACCACCGGCAGTAATTACACAATCAGCACCTTTTGCAAGAGCATCCGCCATGATAAACTCAAGCTTACGGGTTTTGTTACCGCCGGTGGCGAGCCCGGTCAAATCGTCCCGCTTAATGAAAATCTGCGGTCCACCCAACTCACTTGAAAGGCGTTTTAATTCCTGGAGAGGAGTTGGTAAATCTGCCAGGCGCATTCTCGGTTTCGTCTTCAAATATTCCGGAAGCCTCGGTTGAGGTCTGAATGTTAAGTCTTTGCTAAGATGATTCCAACCTTGCATAATATTTACATCTATTTTTTTATCAAACTCACAATCCAAAGCAAAATAATTGCCCCAATAACAGCAGTAATAAGTGAACCGATCAGTCCGGCGGTGGCAACACCCACAACATCAAAAATATATCCACCGATAAACGCACCGACCACACCCACAACTAAATTGCCAACCAATCCAAATCCTTTACCTTTCATTATTTTTCCAGCCAACCACCCGGCAATAATACCAATGATTAAAAACAGTATTAGGTTCATTTTCTCCTCCGAGTTAATTAAATTGATAATTTTTTAAAACCATACCTATAGGATTATTAAAAAGCTGATTTTCTGAATTACCCCCATGTTTGTTAATTTAAACATAGTTATTTTTTTGTAAAAATATCTTCATACATTTATTTAATCCTCCTGTTGTGAATCTCTATTTTTATGAGCACTTTAATTGGTTAAAAAATCCCGTAGGGATTCCATTATTGTAGTAGTAGCAATAATTTCAACCCCACCATCATAAACCGCATAGCGGTTTCATAAAAATCAATCAAAAAATTCAAATAAATATTTATCATCATAATCGATTTCGAATTTCTCCAACAGACTCATATATTCTTCCCGGAATGTCCTGCTCTTATGATGACTTTGTTGATTTAGAATATATTGATAAACGTTATTTAACTGGGAACGACTATAAGAAAAACCACCATAGCCTTCCTGCCAGGCAAATTTGCCATTAAACCATTTATTCTCATTTATGAATAAAGAAGAACTTCTTTTGATATCTCTAATTAAAATTGAAATTGATTCTTTCGGATTTAATCCAATCAAAATGTGGATATGATCTGGCATTCCATTTATGATGATTGATTTATGTTGTTTATTCGAAACAATGCCGCTGATGTACTTAAAGAGTTCCGGCTGAAGGTTCTCATTTAACATCCGTTCGCGATATTTGACAGCAAAAACCAAATGAATGTACAATTGGGTAAAAACACCTGGTTTCATATTGAACCTTTTGTTCGAGTGTCCTATTTATTTATCCCCTACAGGGAATGTCGCTTAATATTTAATCCTTTTCCTACAATAATTAAACATCCACGATGTTTTTTTTGCTTCATCCTTCGTATTAGAACTGTTTGCTAAATAATTATAAAGCGTTCACTTAAATTTTTTTATAATTTTTTCCTCTAAATTTAAAATCTAATTTTTAGAAAGCATAAACAAATAGAACAGACTGAATAAATCGATAACAATCCAATTTTATTTTTTGAAAAATCTTAATTCATAATATTACATCATCAATATGAAATATACAAGTTTTTAGCTTCCATTTTTAATCTTTCTTCAAATTGTATAATCAACTCATTCGATTCGGTCGACTGTCTCTTTGTGCTTGTTTCTGACAACTTTTGTTTCTTATAATTATTGTTTACCCGTTACGAAAAATAGCGGAAGAAATTGATATTTGAAAATCCGTACTCCAGCATCCGGTGCTGGTTTTTAAATCTGCTGCTTTCCAATGGAAACACTAAGACCGGGGGACTAACTTGTACGATATTAAATGAAAAAATCTTTTCTCAGGTGATAAACGCTAAATTGAAGCGACTTTTCCATTAATCAACACAACCGGCTAATTTTGTATGAAATGGTATAAAACAATCCCTCTTTTAATTGGTTTGGTAAGTTCCGTTCTCGCTCAGCAAACGAATATTCAGCAGGAAGACTCACTATCTTTAAAATTTCCGACTTATCAAGCCGAACCTGTCATTGTTACCGCAACCCGAACTCGGAAACCGGCACTGAAGACTCCCTATGCGATCAATCAATTGAATCGACATGAAATCCGGGAGGGAGAAAAACTCATTTCTCTGGAAACTGCCCTTCAACCAATTCCCGGTCTTTTTGTGAATAACCGGCAGAATTTTGCACTGGGAGACCGAATTAGTATGCGGGGAATCGGTGCACGGGCATCATTCGGGGTACGGGGAATTAAGATTATCGTGGATGGCATCCCACTAACCATGCCGGATGGACAAACTCAACTCAGTAATCTGGACCTGGCATCGGCAGGCGAAATCGAAGTACTTCGGGGACCAAGTGCATCCCTTTACGGAAATGGCGCCGGAGGTCTCATTCGAATTCAAACCGAGACTGCCACGGATAGAACATTTACATTTGAACCTCAATTAACGACAGGGTCAAATGGTCTATTACGCTTGCAGGGAAAAATCTCCGGTTCACTTGGATTCCACAATTATTTATTGAATGTGAATCATGTGCAATCCGATGGCTACCGGGGCCATTCCGCCGCAAAGTTTTGGAAACTCAATGGCGTGGGAAGGCATAATTTGTCAAAAAAAATGCATTTAACCACAGTAATAAATTATTACAATGCCCCATATTTGTTAAATCCCAGTTCGTTAACAAAAACCGATGCATTAAAAAATCCTACCAAAAGTCGCTTTTTTGTCCGGCAGCAGGGTGCCGGAGAACAGATCGATCAGGTACAGGGTGGTATCACCTTTCGATATACACCGGGTAAACAACAGGAGTTCAAAGTTACTGCCTATGCAATTACCAGAAACCTGCTCAATCCTATCCCGGGACGCATCATCGAATTGGACAGAACAGCGGTTGGTTTGCGAACTTCCTGGCATCGTCAGGACAGCCTTGGCAATTTTCCGCTTGAGTGGACCATCGGAACAGATATTGAAATTCAAAATGACAATCGTTCTGAATATGAAAATATGGGTATCCCGTCTGACAAACTCCAAAATCTTGAAGGTGAGGCGATACTCAATGCCATCCAATACGGAAGGTCACTTCTACAGCAGGAAGAAAATGTATTGGGAATCGGACCCTTCATTCACACAGACTGGCTATTGCATCCTAAATGGCGGCTGACTTTGGGTGGCCGTTTCGACAGTTACCGATTTAAAATTAATGATCAGTTCCGGGAAGATGGCTCAGATGATTCGGGAACCATAACCATGCAACAGTTTAGTCCGATGGCAGGATTAGTTTTTGAAATTTCTTCCAACCGCTTCTGGTATTTGAACTTCACCACTGCATTCCAAACTCCAACAACCACCGAGCTGAGTAACCGGCCGGACGGTAGCGGTGGTTTAAATCCAAATCTTCAACCGGTTGACATAATCAGTTATGAATTGGGAGTGAAAAGAATCATTCCTGATTGGGAAATTCAATATCAGGCAGCGGTGTACTTCATGCAATTAAATGACATGCTGATTCCATTTCAAAGTTCTGAGGCAGAGCAGGAAGAAATATTCTACCGGAATGCAGGCCGTTCCCAAAATACCGGTGCAGAGCTATTTCTTAACTGGTCACCGAGTCGCCATTTGGATATTGATCTTTCTTATACACATATGGATTTTAAATTTGAAGATTACCAGGTGTTACACACGCAAAATAATCAACATGAATTTATAAATCTCACAGGCAACCAAATTCCGGGAGTCCCGAAGCAGCGTTTTTATATGGGAATTAAATATTCCCATATATCAGAAGCTTTTGTAAAAATACAATTCAATTGGGTTGATGAATATTTTGCCAATGATTTCAATGGTCCGCCGCCGGACAATGACAAACCTCAATCAAATTACATCAACGATGCTTATTCAACCATTGATATTCGGTTGGGAAAATATTGGCATCTGAGTAATACCGGTATTAAATTCTTTCTGGGTGTAGACAATCTTTTGGATGAACGTTACAACAGTTCGATTATTCCAAACGCATTCGGAGCTCGCTTTTTTGAACCGGCACCGGGGCAGACCTGGTATGGCGGTGTAAGTTTAATGATTCCGAAATAAAATCCGCGGTGAAAACTCTGTTCAATTCTTGATTCGAGATCAATGGAATATTCAATTCTAAATAATACAAAATATTAATAGACATAAATTTGAGGAGGTGCTATGAGAATAAAATTTGATGAGTCGAGAGCAATTATGATCACCCTGATCATATTGATGGGATTCTTATTTATTGCCTTTCAGGTAGGCTGCAGCTCGAATGGGAGTGAAAATGAAAAAGTCGGTTCACGAGGCGCTTTAAAGTGCGATCCCGATAACGGCAGCATCACTTTGCCGGAAGGTTTCTGCGCGTTCGTGGTTGCGGATGACATTGGTCGTGCACGGCATCTGACAGTAAATGAAAACGGGGATATTTATGTGATGTTACGGGAAGAACACGACGGACATGGCATTGCCGCGCTTCGCGATACCACCGGCGATGGTCGTGCAGATGTAATCGGTTATTTTGGTGACTACACCGGCACCGGAATCCAAATTCACCAGGGCTACCTCTATTTCAGCTCCACCACCGCAGTTTATCGTTATAAACTCCAAAGTGGACAACTGATTCCGAAAGGTGAACCGGAACAGGTGATCGGCGGTTTTCCGATGCAGAACCAACATGCCGCGAAGCCGTTCACATTCGATGATCAGGGAAATGTTTATGTAACCGTGGGGGCACCGGCGAATGCCTGCCAGGAGCAGATGCGAACCAAAGGCTCTCCTGGAATGGATCCATGTCCGTTACTGGAACGCCACGGCGGCATCTGGCGGTTCGACGCCATAAAAACCGGACAGACGCAACAAAAAGATGGGTACCGATATGCCACCGGAATTCGTCATGCTGTTGCACTGAGATGGAATCCAGGAAGTAAAAAATTATATGCAGTTCAGCATGGACGTGATCAATTACATCAATTGTGGCCGGAATATTACACCGTGGAACAAAGCGCCGAATTGCCTGCAGAGGAATTCTTCTTGATAGAAGACGGTTCCAACTTCGGTTGGCCATACTGCTATTACGATCAAATTCAGGGTAAGAAAGTGCTGGCACCGGAATACGGCGGTAATGGGGAAAAAGTGGGACGTTGCGGACAATACGCGAATCCTATCATGGCATTTCCCGGGCATTATGCGCCAAATGATTTGTTGTTTTATAGCGGTAATCAGTTTCCTCAACGGTTTCAAAATGGCGCATTCATTGCCTTTCACGGTTCCTGGAATCGGGCACCATTGGAACAGAAAGGATACCAGGTAGCATTTGTCCCGTTTGAAAAAGAATTACCTTCGGCAGACTGGGTAACTTTTGCGGATGGCTTCGCCGGTGAAGAACACATCGATAGTCCGGGAGAGGCTGAGTATCGTCCCATGGGGCTGGCACAGGGATCTGACGGCTCCCTGTATATATCGGATTCGGTGAAGGGTCGCATCTGGCGGGTGATTTATGTGGGGAAGAACGAGATGTAAATCGAATGAATCATGCATCAAAACAAATGAGGGAATTCCATGCAGGAAAATGTAATATATGTTTCAAATGTAAAAATTGAACGGGTGAAGGGGGCTTTACGTAAGGCTTATCTGCCCGCTGAAGACCAACCAACATTTTTTGGTATTCATTCTGATATTGCCAAACATTACGGTGCGGATGAATCAACTTTTGAACCCCATGCAGCCACATTGGATTATGTGGTGGCATCGGCTGCCGGTTGACTCACCGGGACTTTGGCTGGCGCGTTGGAAGCGCGTGGGATTCGTGCCGATGATAACCGTTTGATGGCTGATGCGAAAGGTGAAATCGTGGAAGAAAAAAATACTATGGTCATCCGGGCAATTCATGTGGAATATACCCTCAAAATGGACCCTGCCTTGCAGGAAACCGCTGAGCGGATTCATCAGATGCATGCCGATCATTGTCCGGTTGCTAAAACCATTCGGAATTGTGTAAACATTACCACACAGTTGAACATCGAAGAGGCGTAAACAATTCTATTAGCTAAAAATTTCTGTGAATCCTTGCGATCCCCTAAAACGGAACAAACAAATCTTTCGCCAATTATGATAATAAAGGAGGCGTCATGAAACGAAGACAATTTATCATAAATTCAGCCGCAATCGCTGCCGCCGCATCAATCAGTCCCTTTCCTTATCATCTTTTTGCTGACTCCGCCAAAAAATATGCGAACGATAAAGTCATTTTGGGTAATACCGGCATTGAGGTCAGCCGGCTGGCTGTAGGCACCGGCACCCATGGAGTGGGCGGCAGTTCTGCCCAAACCAGAAAATTAGGAATAAAAGGGGTGGGGGATCTGCTTCACCATGCTTATGATCAGGGTGTACAATTCTGGGATTCAGCCGATCAGTATGGCACCCACCCCCATTTAAAAGAAGCACTGAAAAATGTACCGCGAGAGAAGGTGGTTATTCTCACCAAAACCCATGCCTCCGGTGAACGCGAGATGAAAGCAGATCTGGACCGTTTCCGGAAAGAGATCGGTACCGATTATCTGGATATAGTTCTGCTGCATCTGATGAGGTCCGGAAACTGGCCGGAGCATCACAAGGGAGCGATGGAAGTACTCTCCCGCGCCAGAGAGGACGGTATTGTGAGGGCTCACGGGGTATCCTGCCATACTCTACCGGCGCTTAAAACCGCGGCGAAAACCGATTGGGTTCAGGTGGACCTGGCTCGTATTAATCCCGCCGGAGTTTCCATGGACGATGATGTGCCAACGGTAGTTTCTGTGCTAAACCGGATGAAACAATCCGGTAAAGGCGTTATCGGTATGAAAATCCTTGGCGCCGGAAGGCTTGTTCACCGTAAAGACGAATGTCTGCAGTTTGCTCTGGCGCAGGAAGCTGTTGATGGTTTTACCATCGGTATCGAAAATGAACGGGAACTCCAGGATTTGATAAAACGCATTCCGGCTGCCAGTGTACGGGGGTAAAGAATACATTCTTCACGACTAAGGGCCTTTCTAAGAAACTTGTCGACCGGGACTGTCCAAAAAGTATTGATTTATTAATAATTTTACTAATATTTGTATATTTAAATTGTTCTAAAAGATTGGGTATTTTGGTAGACGACAGGCAAATGCCTGTCGATCAACGCACTTAAAGTGCGTTGTATACTTATCTTAGAATTCCGTTAGGAATTCAATATTTGTAGAAACATGAATTACCCTAAAAATCAGGAACACTGTAGGTGTTCAATATTTAGAGTCAGAATAAACATTGTTTGATTATAAATTGCCTATTCTGTTTTA
>CAZVKP010000054.1:0-1158 GCA_964627635.1 uncultured Calditrichaceae bacterium
TTGAGTGTCTTTTAATTTCGCAATTCCAAAATCAAGGACTTTTACCCCGCCGTCATGATTCACTAAGATGTTTTCCGGTTTAATGTCCCGGTGAATGATTCCCGATTGGTGAGCTTTATAAATACCATCACAAACTTGTAAAATGATGTCGATTGTTTTTTTAACATCCAGTTTTCTTTGATTAATCAATTCTCGAACGGAGTTTCCGAATATGTACTCCATTGCGATATAATCCTGATCACCATATTTACCCATTTCGTATATCGTCACAATATTTGGATGATTTAAGGTTGCAGCAGCTCTTGCCTCACGCAAAAATCGTTGCTGAATATCCTTTTCCTGGGTGGAATGAGGGGCTAAAACCTTAATCGCTATCTGGCGCTGCAAAATCGTATCTTCTGCCAGATAAACCTGACCGATTCCGCCTTCACCAATTTTTTTAATAATTTTATAATGTGAAATAACATCCGGTATCATGACAGGTATCTTTTGTTTTTAAATCCTTACATTAAATGTAAATTAGTCAACTATGTAATGTTCCGAAAAACCTGTTAATTATTAGAATTCTCACTATTTTTACGAAGAAGTTTAAGTAGAATATTCTTGAATTGATTAAATAAGTTATCCCCAATTTTTTTCCTCTTCCTGAATATCCCGTATTTTTCTGAAATGTATCGTTCGAAAGCCGGGGAGAATATTTGAGGTTTTCGGTTTTCTGTATTTATATATTGGCGCCGGTTCAAATTTTCCAAAAGATAATTTTGAGATTTTGGTACCTTGGATTGGTTCAGGATTTGTTTAAATAATGCTTTCTCTTCTGTTTTAAATGCATCCCATATATTTGAAAAATAATTTTCGGATTCCACATAAAATGTATTTTGAAAATCTTTCCAGTTTTCTGTGGCTAATAAATTACCGGATTGCTTCCAATCGTACCATAGTTTAGCTCCGACCTGTAAAGTGTAAGGGAAAAAACCTGTTAAATTAAATAATCGCTGTTGTTCTGTGGGTTGAATTTTACCCAAATCATTTTCAGCCAATTGCAGTAGTTCAAGCGCTTCTTCTTCATTAAATGGCTTTATAGTCATATTGGTGAAAATATTAAAAAATGGAGATTCTTCAATTTCTTTGGAAAAACACATTTTTTGAAGATCGGCA
>CAZVKP010000054.1:1168-12130 GCA_964627635.1 uncultured Calditrichaceae bacterium
TATGCTAAATTGTAATTGTTTGCTAAAGACCGGAGGAACGAGAAAAATTCAACCGGAAAACTTTCATGTTGGGTGATTAAGTGGAAATCATCAAAAAACATTATGAGTTTTCTTTGTTCATTGTGCAGTCTTTCAGCCAAATTTTTAAGTAAATCATACCTGAAATCATCCCCGATCCTCAAAGTATTTTTATTTTCAATATCACAGATATTATTCCAAAGTATGTTAGAAAAATCATTGAATTCCAGGGACTCCAGTTCTTTTAGCGGAAGGTAAATAAACAGGAAATTTTCAGGATCATGTAAAAATTCCTGTTTGGTTTGCGGTGTCGATAAATACCATAAAAGCGAAGTCTTGCCAATTTTAGGATCACCAACCAGTGAAATGGACTGAGGACGGTCCGCACCAATTCTTGAGTAAACTCTCGAAATCAGGCTTTTTCGCCCGATAAATTTATCTCGTTTGGTTATTGAGCATTTATAATTAAAAGGATTCTCCATAATCTTAAAAAGTAAATTCAAAGCCAAATGTGGGAATATAATCTGATCTCAATCCCCCACTATTTAGAGGGACAAACACATTTCCGATCACCATCAGGTTTTCTTTAGGCGTAAATTTAAATCCGAAAGAGCCATTCATAACATGATCGTTGTTAAATCTGGGAAAATTTGTAATTGTTACCTGTTGCGTGAATGCGCTCCAATCCCCCTGATCGCTTGAATCTCCTTCGAGGGTAATGGGCTCGGGAAACTTCAGTTCATTAATTTCATCGCCCAGTTCAAACTCACCCAAAAAATCGACCGCAAGCGTTAGACTCTCGGTCAATTTCTGGTCGTATCCAACAAACAATTCGATCTCATCGCGATCGAATTCATTTCCCCTTTTTTCATATGCAATATTTACATGGGGGGCAAAGTCTCCTACAATAGAGGAAAAAATAAGCTGTCCTTTATAAGATGGATCACCTGCACCCAGAAAATCGTTTTCATCGCCAGTGGCAGCCCGATATTCAAATAAAGCAGCTAAGTCGATGGTTTTTCCTCTCATAAAATTATATTTTATTCGAGCTGCGATATCACTGATACCGAATGCATCATCTTTTATGGGTGTTGGTTGAAAAGTGAGTTGGGGATCTTCCGGATCTCCCCAGTGGTGCACTGGTCCGCCCTGTCTGGAAAGTGTTGTCAGAGGGTTCATCCTGGCTGTGGGACTGCCCTCAACTGAGATGGCTACATATGGAACAGCCACCCCCACATCCAACCTGTTGGTTACACCATAAGTAAACAAAAAGGCAAAGATGGACGCATCAATATCCAGGTTCATAAAAAGATCAATTGTATCGAACTCAGTTCCGAATCGGTCATCTCCAATAATGCCGGATTCATTAATATCATCATGGACAAATGTAAAACGGATGTCTTCTGTGTCGATTCCTCTTAATTTGTTTAAACTATGGTAACTGAAATTTAAGCCGATATTCAGGCGTCCTTTTCCCAGAGTTTGAGACCTTTCGGAATAGATGGGACCGAGACTGGTGGTTGTGCTCACCGGAACGCCGGTACTAAAATCAAAAGTTAAACCTGCCGCCGTTGAACTTAAAGGAAAAGAGGAGAGGTTAGCACTTACAAAATTACCAAAGGAATTAATTGTGGCATCGGATGCCTCCACTGAACTTGGCAGAAAATGTAAGCCGTGCTCAAATTGTCCCAAATGCAGATTTTGGTCACTCAATACCTCATCAAAAACATTCTCAATAGCGTCCTTTAAACTCTGGCTTACAGCCGATTGTGTGTAGAAAAAAAACAAAAAACAGAATATCGCCATTTCCAAAACTCTATATTTCTTTATCATTGTTTTCCTCCGCTTTTTTAGTTTATTGTTTCTCAGTAATTTTTGAGATGAAAAGTTGGTTGTTGGTTTCGGAAAATGAGACTTCCCACCGAAACTCTTTATCCGATTCCACGAATCCAATGTAACGTAGGCGAACCTTCAGTTTTGCAACAATATTTTGGTCACTCAAGCTATAATCCAGAAGATTCATTTCAGCTTTTACTTTCTCCACCGATTCGAAAACCTGGGACCATTTCTTTTGCATATCCGGTGTGAAATCGAGATATAAACTTTTCAACATATTCAGGTTTTTCGTTTCTAATGCCTGTTCATATCGTTGAGTAACAGTTTGTATTTGATTAATCCTATTCTCTCTTTTGGTAATACCTGTCTTAAGAATTTGGATCGCTTTCTCATAATTTTTTTGAGCAGATGCAAGCTTTCCTTCCCGGAATTGGGCATTAGCCGCTTCTTCAGCCTGAAGTGCCTGTTGAAAAATTGATGAGTTTCTAAATTCTTTTGGTGTATTCTGTTTGATATCTCTTAAAGCATTTTGTAATGTATTTAATTCACCAGTCAATTTTTCTTTTTCTTCCACTGCTTCTTCCGCGGCAGATTCGTATAGTTGTTTTGCTTTTGTAAAGTCAGATTTTGATCGGATATAATTCTTTTGTTCAAATTTTTGTTGAGCTTCATTTTCTTTCTGTATTGCCTGTTGGTATATCGAATCTGCATAATCTGCAGCCCCTGATGCTTGAGCATTATTTTTAGCCTGGATCATCTCCTCTCGTGACTTATTTACTTCTGCATAGACAATTTTTTGCTTATCCTCAATAGATTCCTGAAATAGCTTCTCAGCTTCTTCAAATGTTTGTTCTGCTTGCTGATAGTCTCCTTTTTCATATTGGTTTTCAGCTTCTTGGCTTAGTGAAGACGCTTTACGATAAAGTTCGGAATCATCACTCCCGGATTCTTGAGCTTTATTTTTTAATAATAACATATTTTTCTTTGCCAATTCCGCTGCACTTTTTGAAGTTTTTTCGACATCGGCCTTATTTTCGATAGTTTTAGAAATCGCCTGTTCAAATAAATCTTTTGATTCAACAAAAGCATTTATCGCTTCAGCGGGATTATTATTTTTCAGAGCAGTTATGCCAGCTTCTTTTTTCTTTACTGCGGACTGAAATATATTTTGAGCATAATTTTTAGCATTATTTTCAAGAGCCTGTTTTTCTGCATTTTCCATTAACTCTCGCGCCTGATCAACTTTTATGGTTTGCTCGCTCGGAATTTCCTTTTGCGTTTCGGTGGTTTCATCTCCCTTTGAAACTTTTTCAGCATCCACTTTTGAGATTGTTTTGTCTTGCATTGAAAATGGTCTGAAATAGAACCATGCTGTTAACAGTGCAATTAAAATTATGATGGTAGAGAAAACCGCAGGTTTCCGTATAAATTGAATGAATTTATTTTTAATTTGAAATTCGGCTGCTTCAGTTGTTCTATATTGGGTTTGCGTAATTGTCTCATCTGTAGATTCCGTAGCAATTGACTCGATTTCCTTCATCACTTGCCAGAACGAGTGATCGCGTTTAATCCATAATCTCAACAAGTCCATCTGAAAACAGTAAGATGAATTGGATTTTTTTAGCAATTGATTATGATAGAGGCCTTCAAGAGTTGTGCTGATCGTTTTAAGACTCAAATGAATTTCGTATTCGCGTTTTTTAGATACTTTCAGAATATTCTCAGCGGTAATCCAATCATTTTCATCTTTCAAAATTTCCGAAGTTAAGGAGAGGATTAACTTTTTATCATCTGAAAGGCTATTCCAAAAATAAATCATTTGAGGAAGAGGATTTTCAAGAATTCCCTCCACAATTTCTTTTAAATCCTCTTGATCAACCACATTTTTCTGATGTTCATTTAAATGATCTACAATATTTTGGCAGACCACCTGTGTATAGAATGGTTGACCTGCCGTTAGACGATAAATGGTTTCTGTAATGCCTTCTTTATAAGTCAGGTAATCCTTTACCGGTTCGTAAATGAGCCGATAGGTATCATTTTCTGAAAGAAAACTAACGTTCCGGTATAATGATTTACTGAATAGAATATTCCATAGCTGAAAGTCACGATCTTCTAATTTTTTTGAACCGGTAAAAATGAATGAAATTTTGCGTTCACTTTCCAGTACACCGGCAAGATACGTAAGTAGATTTCGGTCAAGTGTTCCTTCGCGAATCTTGGTTTCAATTAATTCATATTCATCAATCAAAAGTAAAATATTTTTGTCAGAATAAATTCGGTGAAGATCATCTAATAACTTGTCAAAAATCTTATAGGGACTGGTGTCCAGTGCAGTAAAATCGTATTTGTTTAAATCTGTTTTAGATTCAGGTAATTTTTTTAAGAGCTCGTTTGTTAGTTTCTCAAAAAACTCGTGATCGTTCTTCAAACCAGCCATATTCTGCATATCGATTAGAATAGGTAGGAATTTATCACCAAGTTCACCATTCATGATTTGGAAAAGAATGGAGGTTTTTCCGCTTCGGCGTTCGCCACAAAAAATAATGATGTAGCTTTTAACGCCGCTTTCTAATTTTCGTTTGATGTATTCAAAATCATCCCGTCGCCCATAAAACATC
This sequence comes from uncultured Calditrichaceae bacterium, assembly GCA_964627635.1. GTDB lineage: Bacteria > Calditrichota > Calditrichia > RBG-13-44-9 > RBG-13-44-9 > CAZVKP01. Next base: position 5,644 of record CAZVKP010000054.1, read on the forward strand.
TTTTTGGTTTTAATAGGATTCCCAACAATGTAGGGATTGGGGATTATTTTAAAATCACTCATAAAACCAGACTCGATTGATATTGTTTATAAAACGATCGAGAGTAAAATGGGATATTATCCAAACTTTTAATCAAAACGGCATATTAAATTTCTATTAAACTCACTCCAAATTATTGGGGCAGATATTAAACACAATAGTCATAGGAAAATCTATCTATATTAAATGAGAGGGATGTTCTCAATTATATCCCATTTATTAAAAAGAAACTCTCAATACAAATATAAAAAAATACAAATTTCAAGAATCTAAATTATCAGGTATTTTGGCTTAATGCAAGAAAATACTTCAGAAAGAGAAATATAGTTAGTTCAAGTTGAGTATACGAAAATAAATTCACTTAATAAGAGATTTGCCTTTTTTTATTTGATGAATGTAATATAACTGTCTATAATTTCAATTTTATCTTTTTGCCTGCTTCCAAAAGTCTCCGCACTATTGACTTAATTACATATTTATTTTTAGTTCTGACGGTTTTATCTTGCAATTATAATTAAATGACAATAATTTTTAATGTTTACATCGTCATTAATTTTTGGATAGAAGAATAATAAAAAATGCATATTTTATTTAGTCTGTAGCTTTCTCTTTATTTGAGTTTAAATAAAAAAATATCTGCAATCAATTCCAAAGAAAGGAGATAATTTTGGATACTACTGACCTTATCAAGATTCTTGCTGAGCGTTTTGATGAAACCCAAACTGATATTGATGGGTATTTACAAACCAGCACCAAAATAATAAGACAAATTCTCGATAAAGATATTCAAATTTCCATACCAGGTCTTGGAACGTTTTATACCCACACCCGGGACGAACGGAAGTCTTATGATCCATACCATGAACACTACCTACTTTTACCTCCTAAGCGTGTCATTGAATTTAATCCAAGTTCTACGCTCAAAGACGAAGTTAAAGATAAGAGGGTATAATATGGAAGATAAAATAACCTTTGCCGAATTAGTTGATAAAATTGCTGTAGAAACTGAAGCCAGCAAACAATTTGTCCATGATTTCCTCAGTGAGATTTCTAACCAAATAGAGGAAGGATTAAAACGAGACGGGCATGTTTCAATTAATGGGTTAGGAAGATTCAGATTAAAATGGTATGAAGCTCGCAAAGGAATTAACCCACAAACCGGCGAAGAGATGGAAATACCAGCCCAAAATCACGTCTTGTTTACTCCTGAGAAAGATTTACGGGAATTTATCAATCGTGAATATGAAAAATTAGAACCAAAAGTAATTGCAGAGGAAACTAGTACACAAGAACCTGAAAAAACCGAAACTGAATCGGAAACAGAGCCTCAAATGGAAGAATCAACTGAAAGGAGAGAATCCGATAAAGCAGCCTTTCAACCCGAATCGCCCGCTTCTCAGTCTGAGGAACCTGATGAGCCAGCAAAGGAAAAAAAGCGATCCTATTGGTGGGTGTGGATTATTGGAATTTTACTTATTCTTCTTCTTGTTTTTTTATTATGGCCTGGAGGTGAGGAAGAAAAGGTTATACCGGAACCGCAAATAGCGGAGCAAATGGAAGAAACACCGCAAGCAGAGCCTCAACAACCGGTTGAACCAGCAGAACCCGAACAGCCAGGAATATCCGGGGGAGAACATACAGTTCAAGCGGGGGACAATTTATGGCGAATTGCCAATGATTTTTATGGTTCTGCTTATTTATGGCCAAATATTTATCGAGTAAATTCGGAAACAATCGATAATCCGGATATTCTCATAATTGGTAACGATGTTCAAATTCCTGCTTTACAGGGCATATTAGGTAAATTAACAGAAGATGACATTGAAGATATTGCGATTGGATTTGTTGAAACATATCTGGCTTATAAAGACTTAGGTAAAGACAAGGCGATTTATTATTTATGGGTGGCCAGTAAGTTGAATTCTGGAAATGTTTTTGATCAATATGGAAATAAAATTGAGGAAGCAGATTTAAACTGGCTGAGAGATTTAACTGGAAAACCGGTGTTTCCCTAAAAAGAAGTTGAAAGATAGTATTAATTTAAAAAAAATTCAATAAACAATAGAATAAAAATATTCTTATTACACTTTTATTTTTCGTTTGGTCAGGTTTTCTCTCCCTTTACACGAATAAATTTTGTGTATTTGTTCTTTAATAATCATTTGTAAAAACCCTCCTGGAAATAACTTCGTTTGGTCTTCTTTGACGCGAATTGAAGGAAGGTTTCTTTATAAGAAATTAATAGACACCTGGATATCTATTGTCTCGACCAACGACAAATCTCATTTTATTCAAAACATAACAGTAATGATGAATTGTTTTTGATCTTACGTTTTATTAAATTTGTATTTATGAAAACCAATTAAGTTAGAGGACCATTCCTATTATGACCCCGAAAAAGTATTCCCTTTCAAATGTCGAGAAGAAATTTCTTGAATCATCCCAGTTTGAGGCGATTTACCCTCCTTCCGAAAAATTAGTAACACTGACAGTTGATAATTTCCCCTTATTGGGTAAATTAACTGCTTTACGCTTTATTGAATGGGTACAACAAAATCCCGGTGGTGTAATTTCTTTGCCTACCGGAAAAACCCCGGAATATTTTATTAAATGGATAAAAAATATTTTAGAAAATTGGGACAGTAAGGATGTGCAATCGGAATTGGAAAATTACAATATCGATCCTGCCAAGTATCCCAACATGAAAAGCTTGAGATTCGTACAAATTGATGAATTCTATCCCATTAATCCCTGGCAAAACAATAGCTTTTTTTACTACGTAAATCATTATTATTTGGAAGGATTCGGTCTGAATCCCGAAAAAGCATTATTGATAGATTGTTCGCAAATTGGGCTTTCTGAGAATGAAACATTGCAAGACATATGGCCCGATTCAAAAGTTGATTTATCTTTGAGATTCCGCCAGGCAACAAGCCGGTTGGAAGAGAAACAAAAAGATACGATTGCCAGAATTGACCAGTGGTGTCAGGAATTTGAAGATAAAATCCGCAGAATGGGGGGGATTGGTTTCTTTCTTGGCGGTATTGGTCCCGATGGGCACATTGGATTTAATGTGAAGGGTTCTGACCATCATTCCACCACCCGATTAACAACGACCAATTATGAAACACAAGCAGCAGCAGCGAGCGACCTCGGTGGAATTGAAATTGCCAGGGAACGTCTGGTTATCACTATCGGTTTGGAAACCATCACCTATAACCCAAACTGCACAGCGATTATTATTGCGGCAGGAGAGGCAAAATCTTCCATTGTTGCCGATGCTATACAAAATAAACCGGATGTCTCCTATCCTGCCACAGCACTGCAAAAACTATCCAATGCGCGGTTTTACTTAACTAAAGGTGCATCCAAGCAATTGCGGGAACGGCAGTACCAGCTACAAATTAAGCAGGATGAGATTTCTGATGAACAAATTGATAAAATATTAATTGATTTGGCGGCACAAAAGGGTAAGCGGCTTTTAGACTTAACAAAAAAGGATGTTAAATCCGATCCTTTTGCTGCGCTAATTCTGAATTATCGTCAGACGCCCCTTCAGGAATTATGCCAATCAGTTCATGACAGACTTGTTCAAAAAATCAAAAGAGGCTCCCAAACACTAACAAATACCAGATTTTTACATACTGAGCCGCATCATGATGATTTAATGCTGGGCTGCCTTCCGTATTTAGTGAGGCATATTCGGAATGCTACCAATTCTCACTATTTTGCTTGTCTCACCAGTGGATTTACCTCGGTGACAAACAAATATATGAAAGAGCAATTATCCAAAGTACGAGAATTTATTGATACCGATGAATTCCATCAATTAATGCAGGAAGGCTATTTTGAACCGGATAACAGTATTGGTCAGAATAGAGATGTTTGGCAGTATCTGGATGGCGTTGCTGCAAATAACACGTCTTTAAAGGATGAAGGTATTGCACGGCGATTTCTGAGGAATCTGGTCGTGGTTTATGAAGAGACGAATCTGGACGACATTAAAAATCGGATTCCCGAACTCGAACATTATTTTGAAACCCAATATCCGGGTAAAAAAGACCCACAATATATTCAACGTCTGAAAGGCATGAGCCGGGAATGGGAGGCGGAATGTCTTTGGGGATATTTCGGCTGGGATTGTTCCAGCGTTAGACATTTAAGGTTGGGATTTTATACCGGAGATATCTTTACCCAGGATCCAACCATGGAACGAGATGTAGCCCCGATCCATGAACTATTGAAAAAAATAAATCCCGATGTTTTAACAGTGGCATTCGATCCGGAAGCCAGTGGACCGGATACCCACTATAAAGTCTTACAAGCTTTGAGTGAAGCATTAAAAATTTATGAGCAGCAAAATCAAACTTCGGACATTAAAATATGGGGTTACAGGAATGTTTGGTACCGCTTCCATCCCAGCGAAGCAAATATTTATGTGCCTGTTTCACTCAATATGTTCTCAATTATGCAAAGCGCATTCATGAACTCGTTTATTTCACAAAAAGATGCCTCTTTTCCGAGTTATGAACATGACGGTCCTTTTTCGGAATTAGCTCAGAAAATCCAAGTTGAACAATATCAAAAAATTAAGATTTGTTTAGGAAGGGAATGGTTCTACGAAAATCCCAGTCCTTTAATCAGAGCTACCAGAGGATTGGTGTTTTTAAAAGAGCTGGATTTAGCGGAATTTTATCGTTCCAGCCGAGAGCTGCGGAAAGCAGTGGAAGATCGGTAAGTTAAGTAAAAATGGATTTTCCAATCGATCTATTTTTATGCCGCCTGAAGTTCAATTACTTTAAAAATTCATTTTTTATTTTATGGTGATTTTGATTTTTGTATACCTGAAAATATATAATTCTGAGAGAAGTACTAATTAACTAAGGTATTGGACTAATAAAATGTATTTGGTTAAACGATAAATTTTGATACATTGGGAAATAGTGAGTTATAAAGAAGAGAATATTTATCATGAACTCATCTTTTATTCAAAAACTTGAGCAAATTACCGGAAAATCGCAAGTGCTTAATGAAGTTGAGGACCGGATTACCTATTCATATGATGGGACACAACTTCTTTCTCACATGCCCGACGCGATTGTTATGCCGCAAACAGTGGAACAGATATCAAAGATACTTGAACTGGCAAATCAAGAAAAGATTGCGATTGTGCCCAGAGGATCGGGAACCGGTTTAAGCGGAGGATCCATACCCGAAAACGGTTCCATTGTTTTGCTGTTGAATGGCTGGAATCAGATACAGGAAATTGATGAAGATAATCTGACTGCCTGGGTGCAACCAGGCGTAATTACGGCGCACATCCATCAGGCAGTAGAACAGCGTGATTTGTTTTATCCACCTGATCCGGGTAGTATGAACATCTGCACAATTGGTGGTAACGTGGCAGAAAATGCTGGCGGACTCCGTGGTTTAAAATATGGCGTTACCAAAAATTATGTCATGGGATTGGAGGTAGTTCTTCCCACTGGTGAACTTGCTACATTCGGTGGTAAGAATGTTAAAGATGTTGCCGGTTATAATATGAAAGATGTGTTTGTTGGTTCTGAGGGCACACTCGGAATTATAACGCGAATATTACTAAAATTAATCCCCAAACCTCAGGCATCACAAACCATGCTGGCTTTCTATAGTTCAATTCACGCTGCCGCGCAAACGGTTTCTGATATTATTGCTGCCCGAATAATACCGACTACCCTTGAATTTTTGGATAACGTTACGATTCGCTGTGTGGAGGATTACGCAAAAATAGGGCTTCCGGTTGATGCTGCAGCTTTGTTGTTAATTGAAGTGGATGGGCACGCTGTGCAGACAGAAGAGGAGGCCCAAAAAATTGTTGAAATATGTAGAGGAAATAAAGCAACTGAAATTAAAAGGGCTGAAAATGAACAACAGGCTGAAGAGTTGAAAACTGCTCGGCGATCCGCTTTTTCTGCATTAGCGAGAGCCAGACCCACCACTATTTTGGAGGATGCCACTGTTCCCCGCAGCCAGGTTGCAAATATGGTTGCAAAAGTCCAGGAGATCGCAAAAAAGCATGATGTGACGATTGGGAATTTTGGTCATGCGGGTGATGGGAATCTTCATCCGACCGGTTTAACGGATGAACGCGATAAAGAAGAAATTCATCGTGTGGAAAAAGCTTTTGAGGAAATATTTGAAGCTGCGATTAATTTTGGAGGTACGATTACCGGAGAGCATGGGGTGGGAATTGCAAAAAAGGAATTTCTAACAAAGTGGATGAGCCCTGGAACAATTGAAGCAATGAAAAAAATTAAAGAACATTTCGATCCCAATAATATATTAAACCCCGGGAAAATCTTTGATTTTTCCCCGAAATGTGAAGGCAAACTACCGGTAGAGCAATTTGAATAATCTATTGCTCTACATTCTTTGAGTGTACTAACTTTTCAATGGCATTTATGGTTGA